>CAZAWN010000061.1:0-14206 GCA_964488825.1 uncultured Methyloversatilis sp.
GCTTGCAGAGACTCGATCACCTGCTTACGCTTTATCAAGGAGGTAGTCTGCTCTCTAAGTTTCTTGATGTCCTCGATCTGCTTGTCGAGAACCGCTATCTCGCTTTGCAAAAACCGATTGTTATCAGACTGTCGCGCCGCCATCGCTTCAATCATGTTGTACCCGATCAACCAGACCAAGCCGGCAAGCAAGATCATCAACATGGACAAGGCATAGAACTGCTCGCGCGCCTCTTTTCGCTTCGCTTCGCGGTGCGGCAGAAGGTTGATGCGAATCATGAGTCGAACCTGCGCAAAGCCAATCCGCAGGCCACCATCAACGAAGGCGCATCCGCCAACAAATGCTTCCCGCGCACACGTTGCGAAAGTGACATGCTGACGAAAGGATTCGCCAAAACGGTATCAATCTGGGTGCGTTCGGCAACAAATTTATCCACCCCCGGAAGCAGGGCGCCTCCGCCCATCAGCACGATATGATCGACGGCAGTATGCTGCGTCGCAGTGAAGAAAAACTGCAAGGCCCGTGAGGTTTCGAGCGCCAGATTATCAAGAAACGGGCGCAGTATTTCCGCTTCATAGTTGTCAGGCATCGGCCCGGTGCGTTTCAGGATCTCCGCTTCTTCGTAACTCATTCCATAAGCCCGCATGATGTCGCGGGTCAACTGATTTCCGCCGAAAGCCTGCTCGCGGTTGTAGATTTGCTGGTCGCCGCGCAATATCGCTACCTTGGTGGCATTCGCCCCGACATCCACCAAGGCAAAAAGATCCTCGGAAACGTCTCCGGAAAATTGATCTCTGACGAGTTCGAATGCCGCCAAGGTGGCATACGACTCGACATCCATCACCACGGGCTTGAGTCCCGCGGCTTCGGCACAGGCGACCTGATCCTCCACACCCTCCTTGCGCGAAGCAGCAATCAGGACCTCGACCTCCTCGGGGTCCTGCGGTGAGGGGCCGAGCACCTGAAAGTCGAGGTTAACCTCGTCAAGCGTAAAGGGTATGTATTGGTTGGCCTCCGACTCGACCTGAATCTCCATGGCGTCATCCTTCAAACCAGCCGGGAGGGTAATTTTCTTGGTAATTACAGCCGCGGTGGGCAAGGCCATGGCGACCGACTTGGTCGAAGTGTCGAGGCGCTTCCAGCCATTGGCGACCGCGTCGGCAACCACTTCATGATTCGAGATGTTGCCATCGACAACCGCCCCTTCGGCAAGAGGTTCAATTGCATAACACTCAAGCTGGTAGCCGCCAGCGCGAGTCTTTGAAAGCTCAACCATCTTCACTGCGGCCGAGCTGACGCTCAAGCCTACGAGAGAACGTGACTTCGGGTTGAAGATGGAAAGATCAAGCTTCAAGATTAATCCCAATATTCATGAAGTTATTTTGAGTTCCGATATTTTCTCTTAAATCCTAGCAATAAGCCAATCAACTGTAAAGGAAAAACAAGGGGATGAACCGGGTAATGAATAGGCGAATGAGCATAAGACTGCCCTTCGGCAGTTGGTTTGCTCCAGCCGGGGACATTTTGCAAACGCGAGGCCCCCCCTATAATCTCCCTCCCTGTTTGGCCGTTTTGACTCTATTCTAAGGCTTCGATCATGCTCCGCTGGCTCTTCCTGCCGTTCGGCCTTCTGGCTTTCGCCGCTATTGGGGCCATTAGCCTGCTGGGCATCGTTACCATCCTGGCTTACCCTCGCCTGCCTTCGATTGAAGCGCTGACCGATTATCAACCCAAGATACCCTTGCGCGTTTACACCGCCGACGGCCTTCTGATCGGTGAGTTTGGCGAAGAGCGTCGCCAGTTTGTACGCACGCAAGAAGTGCCTGAAATGATGAAACAAGCCATTCTCGCGGCGGAGGACGAGCGTTTCTATCAGCATCCTGGCATCGATACCATGGGTATCCTGCGTGCCGCGTTCGCCAACCTTGCCGGTGGCGGCAAGCGCCAGGGGGCATCCACGATCACCATGCAGGTGGCCCGTAATTTCTTTCTCAGCTCGGAGAAGACCCTTACGCGCAAGCTCTATGAGATTCTGCTGGCCTTCAAGATTGAAGCCAGCTTGTCCAAAGACGAGATTCTTCAGGTCTACCTGAACCAGATTTTTCTCGGTCAGCGCGCCTACGGCTTCGCCGCGGCGGCGCGGATCTACTACGGAAAATCTCTCGCCGAATTGACCGTTGCGGAAATGGCGATGTTGGCAGGATTGCCGAAAGCGCCTTCCAGCTTTAACCCGATCGCCAACCCCAAGCGGGCCAAGCTGCGTCAGAACTATGTTCTCAGGCGGATGCATGAATTGAGATTCATCGACGACGACCAATACGAACAAGCACGCCAGCAGACCCTGAGCATCCGCCGGCAGATCGACAGCTTCCCGATCAAGGCCGACCATGTTGCCGAGATGGCCCGACAAATCGCGGTCGACGCCTTCCCCGACGCCTATACGACCGGCATCAAGGTCATCACAACCTTGACGCGACGGGAACAGGAAGCCGCTTATCGTAGTCTGCGTCAGGCCGTCATTGCTTACGACAGGCGCCATGGCTACCGCGGCGCGGAAGCCTATGCCGACATGAAGGAGGTCAAAGGCGACGACGACGATATTCTCGACGATCTCATCGGTGATGTCGCGGACGCTCCGGACCTGCGCGCCGCACTGGTTCTCGACACCAGCCAGGGCAAGTTGCGCGCCTACTTGCCAGGGGGCGAAATTGCCGAAGTTGAAGGCGCCGGTTTGAAATTCGCCCAGGCGATGCTCGATGAAAAGGCGCCACCCAACCGACGCATCCGGCGCGGTGCGATCATCCGGCTTAACCGTGATGCCAAGGGCCAATGGCAAGTCGTCCAATGGCCTACGGTTGAGGCCGCTTTCGTTGCGGCGAACACGACGGATGGCGCCATCCGCGCCCTGGTTGGCGGGTTCGACTTTGCCGGCAACAAATTCAATCATGTCACTCAGGCATGGCGGCAACCCGGCTCGAGTATGAAACCTTTCGTCTATTCGGCCGCGCTCGAAAAGGGGCTCACACCTATTTCGATATTCGAGGACGAGCCGCTTTCGATCTCCGCCGAAGAAACCGGCAGCCAAGCCTGGGAGCCCAAGAACTACGACGGGAAACACGAAGGCCCAATGACATTGCGCAATGCGCTCGCGAAATCGAAGAACATGGTTTCGATCCGCCTGATACGCGCTATCGGGCCGCAGTACGCCCAAGACTACGCCATGCGCTTCGGATTCGATGCGGATAAGAATCCGCCTTTTTTAACCCTCGCTTTGGGCGCCGGGAGCGTCACGCCCTGGCAACAACTGGCCGCTTACGGAGTGTTCGCCAACGGCGGCTTCAAGATTCAACCCTACATCGTGCAAAAAATTCTCGACGCCAACGATCAAGTGCTGGCTGAGACCAGTCCCGTACTCGCCGGCGATGAATCCCTGCGCACCATTGACCCGCGCAATGCCTGGCTGATGAACAGCATGCTGCAGGATGTCGTACGGCGCGGCACCGCCGCGCGCGCCGGTCAGGTGCTCAAGCGTGCCGATCTGGCAGGGAAAACCGGCACAACCAACGACTACGTCGATGCCTGGTTCTGCGGCTACCAGACCTCTCTCGTCGGGATCGCCTGGATGGGCTACGACCAGCCCAAGCGCCTAGGCAACGGCGAAACCGGCGGTCGGGCTGCCCTGCCCATCTGGATCGACTTCATGCAGGCCGCGCTCAAGGATGTGCCAGAAACGCAACTTCCCATGCCGGAAGGCTTGCAGCGCGTCGAAAGTCACGACCCCGGCACCGGCGCACCGATCAGCGATTACGTGTATCGGGAAGCCATTCCCGATACCCCCCCCGAGAGCGCCCCGCTCCTGCCTAACATTCTCAGGATGTTCGGTAAAACACCCTGAACTCCCGTTCACTAACGGAATGATCACATTTCCAGGTGCGTCGCCTCGCCCGACTGCGCACCAATACAGCGCGCCAGAACCGCATGCAAGCTTTCGCCGCTGCGCGTGTCCTGCCAGAACGCGCTACCGCCCGCGGGAGGTTTGAAATGAAAGCCGCCCGACTTTGCCGCCACCCAGATCTCCCGCGCCGCCGCATGGCGATTGATGACGATCTTGCTGGCATCGGGAAAATCGAGTTCGACAATACCGCCAGGCTTGATCTCGAAATCCCAATCGCCGTCGCTGCGCTCCAGCGCCACTTCCAGCGCCGCCTCGATGCGCGCTAACTCCGCATCGGCCAGTTCGATAAACTCCCGCTCTTCCATGCCACCTCCCTGCTGTAACATTTCGCCATGAAACCGAAAGCCACTGCCACCATTGCGTCCTTCCGCCACTGTCTGCTGGTCTGCTTTGCGCTAGCGCTTCCGGCCTGTGGCAACAAGGGTTCGCTGACCTTGCCCACGCCGCAGGCAACCCCACCCGCCAAGGCTGCTGTCAAAAACACGTCCGCTCCCACACCGACTAGCCAGCCGACCGATCATATCAGCCCGTCTGCTGCCACATCCAGATAATTCGCCAATGAACCCGATCACGCCCGACCCGACTTTCGCCCGCATCGAAAACGTACCGCTTGTCGACATCGCCGCCCGCTTCGGCACCCCGTGTTATGTCTATTCCCAAGCCGCTTTGACGGCCGCCTTCTCTGCTTATCGCGATGCGCTGGCGCACCGCCCGGCTCGCATTTGCTATGCCGTCAAAGCCAATTCAAACCTCTCGATTCTGCAACTGTTCGCCCGCCTGGGAGCCGGGTTCGACATCGTTTCCGGCGGAGAACTGGCGCGCGTGATCGCCGCCGGCGGTGATCCTGGCAAAGTGGTGTTTTCCGGCGTGGGCAAGTCGAAAGCGGAAATCGCAACGGCGCTGCAGCACGATATCTACTGCTTCAATGTCGAATCCGCCAGCGAACTGGAAACCCTCGCCTCCTTGGCCACGTCCCTGGGCAAGCGCGCGCCGATCGCCCTGCGCGTCAATCCCGATGTCGACCCAAAAACCCATCCCTACATTTCCACCGGCCTCAAGTCGGCCAAGTTCGGCGTGGCCTTCGACCAGGCTGCAGCGCTGTACCGGCGCGCACAAACCTTACCCGGTCTGCAGATTCGCGGCATCGCTTGCCATATCGGTTCCCAGTTGCTTGACCCGCAACCGGCTGCCGATGCAGCCGCCAAGTTGATCGAACTGGTTGACGCGCTTGCGACCGAGGGAATCTTCTTCGAGCACATCGATCTGGGCGGTGGCATGGGCATCCGCTATCGCGACGAAGCTGTCCTGTCGGTGGCCGACTATCTGGCGCCCATGCTGGAAACGCTTGCGGGCCGAAAAGAACTCCTTCTGTTTGAACCTGGCCGTTCGCTGGTCGGCAATGCCGGCTTGCTGCTGACCCGCGTTGAAGTACTGAAACATGGCGCGGAAAAAAACTTCGCCATCGTCGATGCGGCGATGAACGACCTCGCACGGCCCGCGCTGTACGATGCCTATCACGAGATAATGAAAGTCGGCCCTGGCGGGACGGCATCAATCTCTCCAAAGCGCTACGAAATCGTCGGCCCGGTCTGCGAATCGGGCGATTTTCTCGGCCATGACCGCGAGTTGGACCTCACCGAAGGCGACTTGCTGGCGGTGCTTTCCGCCGGCGCCTACGGCATGGCGATGAGTTCGAACTACAACACGCGGCCGCGCGTCGCCGAGGTCATGGTCGATGGCGACGAGGCACGACTGATCCGTCGGCGCGAAACGCTGGACGACCTGCTGGCCTGCGAACTTCCCGTGCTTTAAACCGGTTCGCCGATCAAAGCACGTAGCGCGACAAATCCTCGCGCCGTGCCAGTTCGGCCAGGCGTGCGTCGACATAGTCGGCATCGACAGTCAGCGCGTTGATGCTGGTCGCCGAACCGGCCGCGAAAGCGACTTCTTCGAGTAGTTTCTCCATCACCGTATATAAGCGCCGCGCACCGATGTTCTCGGTTTTCTCGTTCACCTCGTAGGCGATCTGTGCCAAGCGACGGATGCCCTCGGGAGCAAACGCTAACTTAACGCTTTCCGTCCCCAGCAGGGCCTCGTACTGGCGCGTCAGGCAGGCATCGGTCTGGGTCAGGATGCGTTCGAAATCTTCGACCGAAAGTGATTCAAGCTCAACACGAATCGGAAAGCGGCCCTGCAATTCGGGAATCAGATCAGAAGGCTTGGCAAAGTGAAAAGCGCCGCTGGCGATGAACAGGATGTGATCGGTCTTGATCATGCCGTACTTGGTCGATACCGTCGTTCCCTCGACCAACGGCAACAGGTCACGTTGCACCCCCTGGCGCGACACGTCGGCCCCCTGGGTTTCGCTGCGCGAGGCGATCTTGTCCATTTCGTCGAGGAAGACGATGCCGTTTTGTTCGACATTGCGCAAGGCGGCTGCCTTCACTTCCTCGTCATTGATTAAGCGTGCTGCTTCCTCGTCCGCCAGCGCCTTGAGGGCATCGCATATTTTCATGCGGCGCGACTTCTTCTTGCCGCCGCCAAGCGACTGGAACATGCCTTGCAACTGCTGACTCAGATCCTCCATGCCGGGCGGCGCGAGAATTTCCATGCTGGCGACGGGTGCGCTCACTTCAACATCGATTTCCTTCTCGTCGAGTTCGCTTTCGCGCAATTTCTTGCGAAACTTCTGGCGCGTCGCGCTTTCCTCTGCGGGTGCCGTCTCGCCAAAGCCGACTCTGGCCGGCGGCAACAATATATCCAGCACGCGGTCTTCGGCGGCATCCAGGGCGCGGTCGCGTACCTGCTTCATGGCCTGCTCGCGCGCATTTTTGATCGCCGTTTCGACCATGTCGCGGATGATGGTATCGACATCGCGACCGACATAGCCCACCTCGGTGAACTTGGTCGCCTCGACCTTGATGAAGGGCGCATTGGCGAGACGCGCCAAACGCCGCGCGATCTCGGTCTTGCCTACCCCCGTCGGGCCGATCATCAGGATGTTCTTCGGCGTGATCTCGGAACGCAGCGGCTCGGCCACCTGGGCGCGCCGCCAGCGATTGCGAAGGGCGATGGCCACGGCGCGCTTCGCATTCGCCTGACCGACGATGTGTTTGTCCAGTTCCGAGACAATCTCGGCGGGCATCATTTGCGTCATGCTGTCGCCTCCCTGCGACTCAGGTTGCGGCAGTTGCGCTGCTGCTGCGGGCTTCGGCCATTTTCTGCGCAACAAACAGACCGACAATCAGGATATCTTCCGCCGACAGTTCCTTGAACTGGGCGCCGTATCCGGTAGCACCTTCGAGCACCTCGGACTGGATGCCGCGCACGGCGCGCACCACGCAGTGCAGCTTCATGATGAAGGTGGATTCCGCCAGTTGCAGCTTGAAGTTCAATACCGCCTCGGTATGCGGCTTGACCTCCGCGTTGCGGGTGACGAAAGAAACGCCTCCCGTACTCAGGTCGGTGATGACGCCGGTAATCGGATCGCCGCCCATTTCGATCGCGGTAATCAGCCGCACGCTGGCGCGTTCGGTTTTCCGCACCACAAAACCCGTCACCACGCTCGGGTAGCTGAGATGGATATGCGGGTAAGGCTTGGTCGGCACGGCCAGCACGATCGCCGGAAAGACCAGCACATGCTTGCCGGAAAAAACCTTGACGACGATCGACTCGCCTTCCTTGAGATAGATCAGCCCCTGCTCGTCGGCCGGTACGCTAATCACAATTGACTTGCCCTTGAAGTAGCCAATCATGCGCGCCATGCAACGCGAGCCATCCTGACTGCGGTCGATATTGAGTGCATCACCGGGACGCACGGCCGTATCGCTGAACGGGATTTTCGTGCCCTGCATGCGATCCTGATTGGGGGGCGGCGCCACCTTCTCCTCATGCGCATCGGGCACCAGCCGTGTCAGCCGGCCAATATCGTCATCGACATCGCGCAGCACGCCGCGCTTGATCAAGCGCGCCTTGGTGTCCATGTCCACCATACTGCCCTTGGCATGCATCAGCGTACCGTTGGTGTCGTAGACATTCCACGGCAAGGGTCGGTCGGTCAGGAAATCGCTATTCTTGAGGGTGGTGCGCGCCATAGGGGGACTCCCGTTGTCAGTCCAGCGTCTCGATCAAATGATTCTGGTTGGTGTAAATGCACAAGTCGCCGGCAATCTCCAGCGATTTCTTGACCACTTCGGCCGGCGACAGCGTGGTGTTTTCCAACAAGGCGCGCGCTGCGGACTGCGCGTAGGCGCCGCCGCTGCCGATGGCAACGATGCCCAACTCGGGCTCCAGCACATCGCCGTTGCCGGTGATGATCAGCGAATTCTCGCGATCCGCAACCGCCAGCATCGCTTCCAGTCGTCGCAGCATGCGGTCGGTGCGCCAGTCCTTGGCGAGTTCCACGGCCGAGCGCAACAGATTGCCCTGATGCTTCTCCAGCTTCGCCTCAAAACGCTCAAACAGGGTAAACGCATCGGCCGTGCCGCCGGCAAAACCGGCCAGAATCCTTTCGCCGTACAAGCGACGCACCTTGCGCGCCGAGGCCTTGACGACGATATTGCCGAGCGTAACCTGCCCGTCGCCGCCCAGCGCCACCTGGGCGCCGCGTCGCACCGACAGGATGGTGGTTCCGTGATACTGCTCCATGGGCCTGTTTTCCTTGAAAAAGTGCGTTGATTGTACCTTTCGCGACAGACTTGATCGGCACAATAACAAAATCGAAAACCACGGGCTATTCAAGGGAATAGAATCTACTGCCGCCTTGGGCCCATGCCAAAGCGGGCAGCTTTCCGGCTTGCAACGAAACAGCAAACATGAAACCGATCAAAGACCTACTACTCGCCGACGTGATGCAGCGTCACGTCTACGCCGTCCCCGCCGATACCCTGCTCAGCCAGATGATTGCGGGCATGAAGGAACACCCGGTAACGCATGTAGTCGTCCTCGAAGCAGGCAAGCCGGTGGGCATGCTCACCGAGCGCGACCTGGTGCGTCTGCTGCACCGTCGCATTGAATGCGGACGCTGTGTGCGCGACGTGATGAGCGCCCCGGTGGTCACTGTACCGGCAGCGCTGGGTTTCAAGCCAGCCTATGTACAGCTCTGCCTGAGTCGTCTGCGCCATCTGGTCGCGGTTGACGCAACTGGCAAGGTCGTCGGCGTTGCAGCCGAAAGCGACTTTCTGGGTCACCTCGGTCTCGAACTGTTCCAGAGCGTGCATACCCTCCATCGGCTGATCGACACCACCATTCCGCAACTTGCGCCCGACCTGCCAGTCATCGAGGCCATTGATCTGATGGTGCGCGAAAAACGCGGTTGCGTCGCCATCGTCGAAAACGGCAAGCTTGCCGGCTTATTTACCGAACAGCAGGCGCCGGGAATTCTGGCGCGGCATGCCGACGGCAGCCCGGTGCCGCTCAGCGAAGTCATGCATCATGGCGGAGTCCGGGTAAGCGATGAGGCAACGGTTGCTGAAGTCATCACCTATCTGGTCACCAGCCGTATCGGCCATGTCGTGGTGACTGACGCAACGGGCGCCATCGTCGGCGGCATCGCCCAGGCGCGCCTGCTGGAAAACGTGCGCGCCACCATCCATAGCGAGGTCGCTGCCCGCCAGTTGGCGGAGGAGCAACTGCAACTGACCATCGCTCACGATATGTCCGAAAGGCATCTTCAGGAAGAGGCGCTGCGTCGCGAAAGCGAGCGCAACCAGGCGCTCCTCCACAATGCCAGTGACGGCATCCACATTCTCGACCGTGCCGGCAATGTCATCGAGGCCAGCGATTCGTTCTGCGCGATGCTGGGCTACACGCGCGAGGAAGTCATTGGCATGAATGTCGGGCAATGGGACGCCGCCCTTGACGTCGAGCAGCGCACCCTTCGCCTCGCCGAACAGTTCAGCACGACTGAACGCAGCCAGTTCGAGACGCGGCACCGCCACAAGGATGGCAGCATCTTCGATGTCGAGGTCAGCGGCCAGCCATTGGAACTTGATGGCCAGCCGGTACTGTTCAACTCCTCGCGCGACATTACGGAACGCAAGCGCATCGAAGCCCGGCTCAAGGAAAACGAAGAACGCTTCCGGGCGCTGTTTGAGGCGTCACGCGACGCCATCTACCTGCATGATGGCCCGACCATCATCGACTGCAACCCTGCCGCCCTGACCCTGTTGGGCTACACCGATCGCAGCGAGATCGTCGGCAAGACACCGGGCAATCGTGGCACTTACGACCCTGGCGACCCGCGGGATGCTGACATGCGTGCGGCGGAGCGAATCAAGTCCGCACTCGCCGGTGATCCCCAGCATTTCGAGTGGTCGGCAAGGAAGACCGACGGTGCCGAAGTCGTTCTGGACGTACATTTGACCCGGGTCGATATCGGCGGTCGCCCCCATGTCCAGGCCATCGCTCGCGACATCACGGAACGCAAGAAAGCCGAAGCGGCGCTCAACGAAGAAAGGCGGCTGCGCGACACACTCCAGGACGCGAATCCGGGCATTTCCTATGCCATGGACGCAAACGGTTATTTCACTTTCTGGAACAAGAACTTTGAAAAGGCTACCGGTCGGTCCGCCGCTGAACTCAAGCACCTCAACGCCGCCGACTTGTTCGAGGGCGAGGATCGCGCCCACATTATCGAACGCATCACGCAAACCTTCGTCAGCGGCGGAGGCGATGCCGAGGCCGAGCTGATCGCCAAGGATGGCCGGCGCACCCGCTTCTACTTCACCGGCCGGCGCATCGAGATGGGTGGTCAGCCCATCCTGGTCGGCGCCGGGGTCGATGTCAGCCCGCTCAAGGCCGCCGAACACCAATTGCGCGTGCTCAACGAGGAGCTTGAAGCACGGGTAACACAAAGCACCGCCGACCTGCAAACCAGCTACGCCAAGCTGCGCGATACCGAGTTCGCCATGGATACCGTCGGCATCGGCATCCACTGGGTAGATTTCCAGTCCGGCCGTTTCATCGATGCCAACCGCTTTGCTGCAGAACTGCTCGGCTACACGCAGGCGGAACTATTGGAACGTACGGTCAGCGATATCGATCCCCACTTCCCGCCTGAAGCCTTCATGGAAATGGGCGAGCGCATCCGACAACAGGGCTACTTGAAATTCGAGACAGAGCAAATCCGCCGCAACGGCTGTTTCGTTCCGGTGGAAATGACGGTTTATTACCACGAAAGCGTGGGTGAGCCGCCACGCCTGATTTCCTTCATGCTCGACATCACCGAACGCAAACGGATCGAGCTGGAACTGCGTCAGGCCAAGGCAGCCGCCGAAGCCGCCAGCACAGCGAAGAGCGCCTTCCTCGCCAACATGTCGCACGAGATCCGCACACCGCTCAACGCCATCCTCGGCCTCAACCACCTGATGCAGGCCAGCACGGTCACGCCGGAACAAAGCGAACGGCTGAAGAAAATGGAGGTCGCCAGCCGCCACCTGCTGTCGATCATCAACGACATTCTCGACCTTTCCAAGATCGAAGCCGGCCGACTGGAACTGGAAACCGGTAACTTCCACCTTTCCGCGGTGATCGACAACGTCGCCTCGATGATCCGCGAAACAGTCAACCACAAGGGACTCGACCTTGAGGTCGATCCGGATGGCGTGCCGCTCTGGCTGCGCGGTGATGTCACGCGACTGCGTCAGGCCCTGCTCAATCTCGCCAGCAATGCCGTGAAATTTACCGAGCGTGGCCGGATTGCCATCCGCGCCCTGCTGCTCGACGCGCAGGGAGACACGCTGCAAGTTCGTTTCGAGGTTGAGGATAGCGGCATCGGCCTCACGCCCGAACAACAGGCACGCCTGTTCCAGAACTTCCAGCAGGCGGATAGTTCCACCTCCCGCAAGTATGGCGGCACCGGGCTCGGACTCTCGCTGAGCAAACGCCTGATCGAGATGATGGGCGGAGAAGTCGGCGTTCGCAGTACGGCAGGCGAGGGCAGCACCTTCTGGTTTACTGTCGCGCTGCAGCGCGGTCATGGCCCCATGCCAAAGATGACCGATGTGGAATCGACCCAGGCCGCCGAGCTGCGCCTGCGCGAAGGCCATCGCGGCGCACGCATCCTGCTCGCCGAGGACAATCCGATCAACACCGAGGTCGTCTCCCAGATCATCCATGCGGCCGGGCTCGATATCATTGCCGCCCGAAATGGTCGCGATGCGCTCGAAATGGCGAGCCAGGACAGCTTCGATCTAATCCTGATGGATATGCAGATACCGGTGATGGATGGCGTCGAAGCCACCCAGGCGATTCGCTGCCTGCCGGCCCATGCCCATACGCCCATCCTTGCCCTGACCGCCAACGCCTTTGCCGAAGACCGCCACGCCTGCCTGGAAGCCGGCATGAACGACGTGCTGACCAAGCCTGTCGAGCCGGCGACTCTGTACGAGGCGCTGGCGCGCTGGCTACCGCCGGGCAGCGGTGCGCCGGTGGTGGTCGTCGCACCGCCTGCTCCCAGCTCCACGGCCACTGAACTTGACGCACTGCGCCGCAACCCCGGCGTCGATGTCGAGCGCGGGCTGTTGTTCCTCGGCGGCAAGGCGGACAAGTATCTGAAACTCCTCAAGCACTTCGTCCAGACCCACAACGACGACATGACCGCGCTGACCGCCCGCATTGCTGCCGGTGATCGCGTGACCGCCCAGCGGATTGCCCACTCGCTCAAGGGTGCGGCCGGCACCCTTGGACTGATCGCCCTGGCGGAGGTATCCACCCGGCTGGATACCTGCCTGAAGCAGGAGCAGGCTTTGACGGAGCACCGTGACGCGCTGCGCCGCATGAGCGAAGAGTTCGCCGTCGCCTGGACGAGCTTGCTGAGCGCCATGCCGGCCGCACCCGCTGATGCCCCGGTGTGGACCGATCCGGAAGTCATGCAATCGACACTGGCGATGCTCGACACGCTGCTCGATCAGAACGACATCGCTGCGCTGGCTCATTTCGACAAGCACAGCGCGCCGCTACGAGCCGAACTCGGTCATGATTTCGCGCTGCTGGAACGCCAGATCAAGCAATTCGATTTCGATCTGGCACTGGCAACCCTGCGCAATCGGCGGAAAGGCTAGCCCCCATGGAAACGCATGAAAGCTCGTCAGGCTCAACGAAAACCGGCAAGACCCTCCTGCTGGTCGACGACACGCCCGAAAACCTCTACGCCATCGGTTCGCTGCTCCAGCCGCATTACCGCGTGCGCGTCGCCAATGGCGGAACGGTTGCGCTGGATGTCTTGCGCCAAGCGCCCTACCCCGACCTGATCCTGCTCGACATCATGATGCCGGAAGTCGATGGCTACGAGGTATTGCGACAGATCAAGGCATCCCCGGTCACCGCCGACATTCCGGTGATCTTCGTCACGGCAATGGAGAGCGCGACCGACGAAGCCCATGGTCTCGCTCTTGGCGCAGTCGATTACATCCACAAGCCCGTGGTGCCTGCCCTGCTGCTGGCCCGCGTGCGCACGCAACTGGAGCTCAAGGAAGCGCGTGACTGGCTGAAAGACCGCAACGCGCTGCTGGCCGCCGAAGTGGCGCGCCAGGTCGTCGAACTCAAGGCAGCCAAGGAAGCCGCCGAAGCCGCCAGCGCCGCCAAGAGCCTGTTCATCGACACCATGAGCCACGAATTGCGCACCCCGATGAATGGCGTGATCGGCATGCTGCAACTGGCGCAGATGGAGTTACCCACCGATCACCCCGTGAGCGAGTATCTCAAAATCGCCCTGGACTCGTCGCAGAGCATGGTGAACCAGCTGGCCGCCATCATCGAGTACGCCAGCCTCGCCCGTGGCGAGGTCGAGCTGCGCAAACAGGCGCTGGACCTCCCCGCTCTGCTGGATATCGCGGCTCTGGACTGGCACGCACCCTGCAAAGAAAAAGGGCTGCGCTTCAGCTTGATGAAACATCCCGGTTTGCCCGCAGCCGTCGAAGGCGACGAATCACGCCTCAAGCGGGTGCTGACGATTCTGCTCGACAATGCCGTGAAATTCACTGCCAGCGGGGATGTCGAACTGGGCGCAGCGCCGGGCGACGGCAATCTCCATCTGTGGGTGCGCGACACCGGCATCGGCATCCCCGCCGACAAGCACGCTGCCATCTTCAAACCCTTCGAACAGGCCGACAACTCGCACACCCGCCAGCACGGCGGCGCCGGGCTCGGGCTCGCCATCGCCCACCGTCTGGTCGAACTGATGGGCGGCCGGCTTTGGGTCGAAAGCACTCCCGCCGCCGGCAGCACGTTTCACCTCAAGTTGCCGCTGAC
>CAZAWN010000062.1:0-14123 GCA_964488825.1 uncultured Methyloversatilis sp.
GGTTCGCAACCAGCCAAGGCTGCCGTTTGCGAAGGCGATGGCACGCCAAACCAGTTCATCCCCAAGAAGCCGGCCGACCCGCAGGCCAACGTGAATGACATCGAGAAGTACGCGAAATGTCCCTACTGCGGCATGGATCGCAAGCAGTACCATCACTCGCGCATGCTGGTGCAGTACAGCGACGATCTCGCTGATGGCACCTGCTCGCTGCACTGCACGGCGATCAGTCTCTCGCTGAATGTCGACCGCGAACCCAAAGCCATCTGGGTGGGCGACAATGCTGCTGCCGGCGATGTCAAACCGCTGGTCGAAGTCGACAAGGCCAGTTTCCTGATCGGCAGCAAGATTCCCGGTGTGATGACGGCGAACAGCAAGGTTGCCTACGGCACGGAAGAAGCGGCCAAGGCCGCGCAGGCCGCGCAGGGCGGCGAACTGGTCAAGTTCGATCAGGCGCTGCTGGCGGCCTACACCGACATGTCCAAGGATGTGAGCCGCATCCGCAAGAACCGCGCGGAACGTCGCAAGCGCATGATGGAGCAACAGGGCAAACCGTGAGCGATGGAGCACAAGCACTAATGCGCCGGTTGCAATCCCTGTTTGCGGCATTCCTGATCGCCTGGGCCGGCATGGCAAGCGCCCAGACGCTGCAGCCGTTCGCCAAACCGGTGCTGGCCTCGGCGATTCTCAAACCGGGGCCGAAGGATCTGTGCCCGGTGTGCGGCATGCTGGTGGCGAAGTATCCACACTGGGTCGCCACCATCGCTTACAAGGATGGTCACACCCATCACTTCGACGGCGCCAAGGACATGGTCAAGTTCTGGTTCGATCCGGCCAAGTACGCCGCCGGCCATAGCCGCGAGCAAATGGCGGGCATCTGGGTGACGGACTACTACAACCTGCAATTGATCGATGCGAAAACGGCACTCTACGTCATCGGTTCGGACGTACTCGGGCCGATGGGCCATGAGTTTGTGCCCTTGGCAAACCTGGCCGACGCCGAGGACTTCATGAAGGAACATAAGGGCAAGCGCATTTTGCGTTTCGACCAGATCCTGAAGGAAATGCCGGTGCAACTCGATAACGGGAAATTCTAGCGAACAGCGCGGGCTGGTTTGGGGCGGGAAATCCGGCCAGCCGCCTCTCGCGCCAGCGACTGGGCCGTCTTTTCCATGGTCGCGTAGAGCGCAGTCAATACGCGCCGCCGTAAGGGCGACAGCAGAGCGGGCATGCGCACGGATTCGCCAAGCGCTTGGGTTTCGCGTGCGTAGAGCCGCAGCAGATCGAATAACAGCCGCTCAAACTCGTGTTCGGGAAATGCATACTGCAACGCATCGCGCAACTTGCAACGCGGCGACCAGACCGCGCAAAGCGATGACACGGCGGCAAGCTGGCGCTGCATGCGCTGACTGCGTACCGGATTGACCGCCTCGTAGCGGATCGGAATTTCCAGCGGGCTGCGCGCCTTGGCCAGAAAATCCCGATCGATTTCGCGCGCTGTCTGCAGGAGAGACGCCACCCGGACGGCGTCGCCCTGCTCCCCTGCCCGCGCCGCTTGCATGGCGCTGCGAATCACCTGGGCGTCCTTGCGTACTTCTTTCTCGACGTTGCTCAACAGCAAGGTATCCAGCCAGGGCAAGGCCAGGGGCAAAGGAAGTTGCGCACGCAAAGCCGCCGCGGTACGGCGGCTATACGCTTCGAGCAATTGCTGATTCAAGGCGGCGAGCAGCCTCGCCCGATGCATGACGTTTGGACAGGTTAAGCGGGCTTTTGGGCGCGATGCACGCCGATCATGCCAGCCAGCAAGCTTCTATGCACCACGTTGATCATGCCATGAGCGCGCAGCAGATTGGAAAATTCTTCCGGCGAATAGAAGTTGTCGAGCACATCGACGAAGTACTTGCGGCAATTGAGCGCCGGTTCCTTGCTGCGGAAGATGCCGGCAGTGAAGTTGAGACAGAAGCGCAGGTAACCGAAATACATCTTCGCGACGGTCGGGTTGGGCGGGCGGAGCATGTCGCAGTGGTGGAAATGGCCACCCGGCTTGAGCACGCGGCGCACTTCGTCGAACACGGTATCGAGCTGCAAATGCCGTGCCGCCCATTGCAGCGTGACGATGTCGAAGTGGTTATCCGGATAGGGCAGCTTATGCACATCACCGATGCTGCCGCGAATATGCAGGCCTCGGTCGCGGGCGCGCTGACGACCCACCGTCTGCATCGCGACGTTGCGGTCGATGGCATAGGCTTCGAGCGTGGGCTCCCTTTTCAGCAGCGCGATACCGACCGCATTGGTGCCGGCGCAGATGTCGAGCGAGCGCATGTTCGGCTTGAGCTCGACCAGATCCATGTGGTGGCGCAAAAACCAGTTCCACAGACCGAGACTGGCGACCTGGTTGGCGTTGTCGTAATAGCTCGCCACGTCGGTGAAAACCGGGTCCAGATCGTTCTTCCAATAGTGGCTGTATAACTGCTCGCGCTTGACTTCCTTGGAAACAGAGGCGTCCATGCTCGCTCCTTTACGCGGCGATCAAATGGCGGCTTCGTCGGTTTCGCCGGTGCGAATGCGCACCACCTGCTCCACCGGGGTAACGAAGATCTTTCCGTCGCCAATCTTGCCGGTTCGGGCCGCCTTGATGATCGCTTCGATGGCGGATTCCACAGCGGCTTCGGCCACCACGAGTTCCACCTTGATCTTGGGCAGGAAATCGACGACATACTCAGCGCCGCGATACAGTTCGGTGTGACCCTTTTGGCGGCCAAAGCCCTTGACTTCGGTCACCGTCAGGCCGGTGATGCCGACGTCCGACAGCGCTTCACGCACTTCGTCGAGTTTGAAAGGCTTGATGATGGCTTCGATCTTTTTCATGGGGATTCTCCGTATAAACGCGACAGGCCGGCATGTTAACGGATTCCTTCCCGGCGTGCCGGCCTTCGCCGCACCGGAGCATAATGCGCGTCCCATGAATCCAGAACTACTTGCCCCCGCCGGCAGCCTGAAAATGGCCCAAACGGCCTTCGATTTCGGCGCTACCGCCATTTACTGCGGTCAGCCCCGTTACTCCCTGCGCGTACGAAACAACGATTTTGGCGACCTCGTCAAGCTCGGCGCCGCCATTGATCTGGCTCACGCATATCGCGGTCAGTGCTATGTGGTCAGCAACATCTATCCGCACAACGCCAAGCTGAAAACCTATCTCGCCGACATGGCGCCGGTCGTCGCGCTCAAACCGGACGCACTGATCATGGCCGACCCCGGTCTGATGCTGATGGTGCGCGAAACCTGGCCGGAAATGGCGATCCATCTTTCGGTACAGGCCAACACGGTGAATCATGCCGCGGTGCGTTTCTGGCAATCCGTCGGCGTGCGGCGCGTGATCCTCTCGCGCGAACTGTCGCTTGACGAAATCGCCGAAATCCGCCAACACTGCCCGGATATCGAGCTTGAGGTTTTCGTGCACGGCGCGCTCTGCGTTGCCTATTCAGGGCGCTGCCTGCTGTCCGGCTACTTCAACCATCGCGATCCCAATCAAGGAACTTGCACCAATTCCTGCCGCTGGAGTTACGACGTCAAACCCGCCGCGGAAAATCCGGCCGGCGATGTCTGGCTGATCGAAGAGGAAACCCGCCCCGGTGAATTGATGCCCATCGAGGAAGACGAACATGGCACCTACATCCTCAACTCGAAAGACCTGCGCGCCATCGAGTACATCGACCGGTTGGTCGCCTGCGGCATCGACTCGCTGAAAATCGAAGGACGCACCAAATCGGCCTACTACGTGGCGCGCACCTGCCAGGCCTACCGACGCGCCCTTGACGATGCGCTCGCGGGCAGGAAATTCGACGCGCGACTAGTCACGCAACTCGACGACCTGGCCAATCGCGGTTACACCGCCGGTTTCTATGAGCGTCATCCGGATCGGGATTACCAGAACTATCTGACCGGCCTGTCGCAGATGGGCGCCAGCCAGTATGTCGGCGATGTTGGCGATTACCGCGACGGATGGGCCGAAATCGACGTGAAAAACCGCTTCGCGGTCGGCGACCGGCTGGAGATCATCCACCCGGACGGCAATTCCATCGTCGCTGTGGAACACATGGAGAAAATCGGCGCTGACGGGACGGCACGGGCGGTCGATTGCGCGCCGGGCAGTGGGCATCGGGTGCGAATTCCGCTGCCGGGGGGCAAGACGGGAGCCTATCTGGCCCGCTTAGCGATTACCACTCATCCGGATAACGCGACGTAATCGGATAGCGCCAGTCCTTGCCGAAGGCACGGCGGCTGACGCGCACGCCGGGCGGCGCCTGGCGGCGCTTGTATTCGTTCTTCTTGAGCAGATTGACGACGCGTTTCACGTCGACTTCCCGCATGCCCTGCGCGATGATCTGGCGCGGACTCTGGTCGCGTTCCATATAGGCTTCGATGATCGCATCCAGCACTTCGTAAGGCGGCAGGCTGTCCTGATCGGTCTGACCGGGTTTGAGTTCGGCGGAGGGCGGACGCGTGATGATGTTCTCGGGAATCACGTCCGACAGGGTATTCCGATAACGCGCCAGCCGATAGACAAAGGTCTTGAAGACATCCTTGATCACCGCAAAGCCGCCGGCCATGTCGCCATACAGCGTGGCATAGCCGACCGCCATCTCGCTCTTGTTGCCGGTGGTCAGGACGATACGGCCGGTGCGGTTCGACAGCGCCATGAGCAACATGCCGCGAATGCGCGCCTGGAGATTTTCGTCGGTAGTGTCCCAGTCCGGTTTCGGACCCAGCGGTGCGAAAGTCGGCGCCAGCATGACGGCAAACGTCTCCATGGCATCGGAAATGGGGATTTCATCGTACTGCACACCGAGTCGGCGCACCATCTCGCGGGAATCGTCGAGACTCATCTGCGCCGTCCAGGGCGAGGGCATCATCACAGCGCGCACCTTGTCGGCGCCCAGCGCGTCGACAGCGATGGCAAGCGTCAGGGCGGAATCGATGCCACCCGACAAGCCGATCAGGGCGCCGGGAAAACCGTTCTTGCCGAGATAATCGCGCACCCCCAGCTTGAGCGCACCATAGACCTCAGCCTCAATCGAGGCGGTATCGGCCTGTACTCCAGGACGGAGACGCCCGACCTCAAACTCGACCAGCGACAGCGCCTCATCGAACGTCGGCAGCTGATGGGTCAAGCGCCCCTGGGCGTCGAGCGCGAACGATCCGCCGTCAAACACCAGCTCATCCTGTCCGCCGACCAGATTGCAATAAATCGCCGGCATGCCCGTGCCGGCAATGCGTTCTCGCAGCACCGCCTGCCGCGTCGCCTGTTTGTTCATGTGGAAGGGCGAGGCATTCAAGGCCAGCAGCAGTTGCGCGCCCGCCGCACGCGTCGCTTCGACCGCGCCGGGCAGCCAGATATCCTCGCAGATCGCCAATCCGATGCGCACGCCGTTCAGCTCGAACACGCCCGGCGCGTGACCAGCGGCAAAGTAGCGCGCCTCGTCGAACACCTCGCTGTTGGGCAGGCGTTGCTTGCAGTAGCTGAATTCCAGCTGTCCGTTGCGCAGCAGCGCAGCGGCGTTGTAGCGCAACAGGCCGCGCGTTTCCGGATAACCGATCACAGCCGGCAGCGGCAGGCGCACCGCCAGTTCAGCCAGATGGTGCGCGCAGGCGCGGTGAAAATCCGGGCGCAGCAGCAGATCTTCCGGCGGGTAGCCGCACAGCGACAGTTCCGGCGTCAGCAGCAGATCGGCGCCCTGGCGCTGGGCATCCTCGGCGACGGCAAGGATGCGCGCGGCGTTGCCGGCGAGATCGCCGACCGTGCAATTGATTTGCGCGACGGCGATTTTCAACACGGCAGGAAAAACCGAAAACTCAGAAAGCAGGCTTTTGCTTGGCGTCGTTGAAGCGCTGCACGCCAATCATGATTTCCTTTTTGGCTTCTTCGGCATCCACCCAGCCTTCGACGCGCACAAACTTGCCGGGCTCCAGGTCCTTGTAGTGGGCGAAGAAATGGGAAATGGAATCGAGCACGACCTGCGGGAAGTCGCGCGGGGATTCGATCTCACGATACACCGGGGTCAGCTTGTCGACCGGCACGGCGAGCAGTTTGGCATCTTCGCCCGCTTCGTCGGTCATCTTCAGCATACCGACCGGCCGGCAGCGCACTACGACGCCCGGGGGCAGGGGGAACTGCGTGACCACCAGCACATCGACCGGATCGCCATCGCCGGCGATAGTGTGGGGAATGTAGCCGTAGTTGCAGGGGTAGTGCATCGCGGTGGCCATGAAGCGATCGACAAAAATCGCCCCGGAATCCTTGTCCACCTCATATTTGATCGGATCGGAACGCATCGGAATTTCGATGATCACGTTGAAATCGTTCGGCAGATCCTTGCCGGAGGGAACATTGTTCAGGGCCACGGAAATCTCCTGTCGAAAAAAGGTGGATTATAGCTGCGGTGCAGCATTCATTCAGCTTCGAAGCCAGCATCGTCGATAGCGGCGCAGAGAGCGGCTCGCGTCACGCTCGTGGGATCGAAGTCCACCACGGCCTGCCCCGGGGTCAGTGAAACCTCAACCCGCGCCACCCCTGGCGTTTCGCTGAGTACCTTCGTCACACTGGAAGTGCAGCCGCCGCAGGACATGCCCGCAATTTTGATTGTCGTGGTTTCCATCCTGTTTCCTTTTCTGTCTCCGTGCTTACTCTGCGCTCAAACCGAAAGGTTCAAGCGGCCCCATACCGGCGCGAATCAACTCCGCTCCGCCGCCCACCAGATTGATGACCGTCGTCATGCCCTTGCCGCAAGGCCCCGCATCGATCACCAGATCGACATGGGCATCGAGCCGGCTGCAGATTTCCTCGGAATCACTCAGTGGCTCTTCGTCACCCGGCAACATCAGCGTCGAACTCAGCAAGGGCTCGTTCAACTCGGCCAGCAGCGCCAGGACCACAGGATGATCCGGCACGCGCAGTCCGATGGTCTTGCGCTTGGGGTGCAGCACGCGACGCGGCAGTTCCTTGGTCCCTTCGAGAATGAAGGTATAACTCCCCGGCGTGGCCGCCTTGAGCATGCGGTATTGCGTATTGTCGACACGCGCATAGGTGGCGATTTCGGACAGGTCGCGGCACAACAAGGTGAAGTGATGGCGCTCATCCACACCGCGAATACGCCGGATGCGTTCGAGCAGCGCTGCATCGCCCAGATGCCCCCCCAAGGCGTACGCCGAGTCGGTGGGGAACACCGCCAGACCGCCCTTGCGGATGATCTCGGCGGCGCGTGCGATCAGGCGCGGCTGGGGATTTTTCGGATGGATCTCGAAAAAATCGGCCATTTACCACTCCGTCCAGACAGGGGTTAGATCGGGCGGCAAATGCGCCATGCGGCCGAGATCGACAGAACTCTCGCCCGGCCCATGGAAATCCGAGGCGCGCGATGCGAGAAAGCCGAATTCGCGCGCAACACGAGCCAGATCGCGTATCTCGGCTTCGTTGCTGGTTCCCGACACGACCTCGATGCCCTGCCCGCCGCAAGCCTTGAAAGCCACGTACATTTCTCGTCGCTCGACGGGCGTGAGCCGATAGCGATTCGGATGAGCGATCACGGCAATGCCGCCTGCCGCGCGTATCCAATCCACCGCTTCCTGCAATTCCGCCCAGGCATGGCTGACATAGCCGGGCTTGCCTTTGGCCAGCCAGTGGTCGAACACCGTTTTCACATCGGGAGCAAAACCCCGTTCGACAATGTAGCGGGCGAAATGCGAACGCGAAATCAACGCCGGGTTGCCGACATACTTGAGCGCTCCCTCGTAGGCGCCGTCGATGCCGGCCTTCGCCAACTCCTCCGCCATCCGTCCGGCACGCGCATCACGCCCGCTGCGTACGCGCGCCAGACCGGCAACCAGATCGGGGTGACGATGATCGAAATTCAGCCCGACGATATGCACCGTCTGATCGTCGCCCCAAGACACGGAGATTTCCACGCCGGTAACGCACTTCAAACCGGCCATCGCCGCCGCAGCGAGCAGTTCGTCCAGCCCGCTGATTTCGTCGTGGTCAGTCAGTGCCAACAGATCGATGCCGTTGCTCACGGCGCGCTCGACCAGCACTGCCGGCGACAACAGTCCGTCCGAGGTCGTCGAATGGCAATGCAGATCGGGATTCTTTGGCGTCACGGCAGTTTTTCCAGATTACGCAAATAGGCGGCGAATTCCACACCGACCTCGGCATGGCGCAAGGCGTATTCGACCGTTGCCTGAAGATAGCCGAGTTTCGAACCGCAGTCGTAGCGCACGCCCTGGTAACGATAGGCCAGCACCTGCTGCTCGGTCAGCAGGGCGGCAATCGCATCGGTGAGTTGGATTTCGCCGCCTGCGCCGGCTTGCGCCCGTTCCAGATGGGCAAAGATACGCGGCGTCAGCACGTATCGTCCAACCACCGCCAGCGTGGAAGGAGCTATCTCAGGTTTGGGTTTTTCAACAATGGCTTCGACGCGTTCGACGCGCTCGCCCAAAGGCTTGGCGGCGACAATGCCGTAGCTGGCCGTATCTTCGCGCGGCACGTCCTGCACGCCAAGCACCGAACAACGGTAGTAATCGTAGGCTTCGACCATCTGCTTCATGACCGGCACGGCGCCATCGAGCAGGTCGTCAGCAAGCAGTACCGCAAAGGGCTCGTCGCCAATCACCGGCTGTGCGCACAATACGGCATGCCCAAGACCCAGCGCCTCGGACTGGCGGATGTAGATGCAGTTGATGTCCTTTGGCAACAGGTTCTGCACGAACTCCAGCAACTGCGTCTTGCCGCGCCGCTCCAGTTCGCTTTCCAATTCGTAGGCCTTGTCGAAATGGTCTTCGATGGCGCGCTTGGAGCGTCCGGTGACGAAAATCATGTCAGTGATGCCGGCCGCCACCGCCTCCTCGACCGCATACTGGATCAAGGGCTTGTCGACGATGGGCAGCATTTCCTTCGGGCTGGCCTTGGTGGCCGGCAGGAAGCGAGTACCCATGCCGGCAACGGGAAAGACGGCTTTCCTGACTGATTTCATTGTTCCAACAACTCCCTGAAGTGTTCTTCGTCCAGAATGTTAACGCCCAATTCCTGCGCTTTCGCCAATTTCGAACCGGCTTCTGCTCCGGCAACCACGTAATCGGTCTTTTTCGACACGGAACCGGCTACCTTGCCACCACGCGCCTCGATCAACTCCTTGGCCGCTTCGCGCGTCAGCGTCGGCAAGGTTCCGGTCAGCACAAAGGTCTTGCCGGCGATAGCGCTTGTCGCCGCAATGGCGGGCTCGCCCGCGGGCCAATGGACTCCGGCAGCGCGCAGTTGCTCGATGACTTCGCGGTTATGCGCTTCGGCGCAGAAACGTGCGATGGACGCGGCGACGACCGGGCCGACCTCGGGAACCTGTTGCAGACGGTCGATATCCGCGATCAGCAACGCTTCCAGCGTGCCGAAATGGCGCGCCAGGTCCTTGGCGGTCGCCTCGCCGACATTGCGGATACCCAGTGCGTAGATGAAACGCGCCAGTGTGGTCCGCCGGCTTTGGTCGATGGCGTCCAGCAGATTGGCCGCCGATTTCTCCGCCATGCGTTCAAGTCCGGCCAACGCCGACAGATCGAGCCGGTAAAGATCGGCCGGGGTACTCACCAGCGCTTTGTCGATCAGCTGATCGACCAGCTTTTCCCCCAGGCCTTCGATATCGAGCGCCCGACGCGAAGCGAAATGCAGCAACGCCTGCTTACGTTGGGCGGGACAAAACAAGCCACCGGAACACCGGGCGATGGCTTCGTCCTCAGGTTTTTCGACGGACGAGCCGCACACCGGGCAGGTCTTGGGCATGACGAATTCGGGCGCCAGGATAGGGCGACGCTCCGGAACAACTGCAACGATTTCGGGAATCACGTCGCCAGCACGACGTACCACCACCGTATCGCCGACACGCACATCCTTGCGCCGAACCTCATCCTCGTTATGCAGCGTGGCATTGGTGACGGTCACGCCGCCGACGAATACCGGGGCGAGGCGCGCCACCGGGGTGATGGCCCCGGTGCGACCGACCTGCACGTCGATGGCTTCAACGGTCGTCAGCGCTTCTTCGGCAGGAAACTTGTGCGCGATGGCAAAGCGCGGCGCACGCGAGACAAAGCCCAGCGTTTCCTGATCTTTCAGCCGGTCAACCTTGTACACCACCCCGTCGATGTCGTAGGGCAAGTCGCATCGCGCGCCACCCATGCGCTCGTAGAACGCCAGCAAGCCGGCTGCCCCGTGCGCTACCGCACGTTCCTGCGCCACCGGAAGACCCCAGGCCGCCAGACGATCGATCAATGTGCTATGAAAACTCGGCGCTGGCATGACGGCACGTGCATCCGCCACGCCGTAGGCGAAAAAGCGGAGTGGCCGTTGTGCGGCCATTTTGGGATCGAGCTGCCGTAAGGTGCCTGCCGCGGCGTTACGCGGATTGACAAAGAGCTTCTCGCCCGCCGCTCTTTGGCGCTCATTGAGCCGCGCGAAGTCGGCGCGCAGCATCAGCACCTCGCCACGTACCTCCAGCACCTCGGGAAATCCGTCTCCCGTCAGACGCAAGGGAAGATTGCGCACGGTGCGCAAGTTGTGCGTCACATCCTCGCCGGCAAAGCCGTCGCCGCGCGTCGCACCCTGCACAAACACGCCGCGTTCGTAACGTAGCGAAATCGCCAGGCCATCGAATTTCGGTTCGCAGGCATAAGCAACGAGGGTAGATCCCAATCCTTCCTGACAACGCCGGTCGAATGCGCTGGCCTCCTCGACGCCGAAGGCGTTGTTGAGCGAAAGCATCGGCGTTGAATGGATGACTTCGGCGAATTGCGCCAGCGGCGCGCCGCCCACCCGCTGCGTTGGCGAATCCGGCGTACGCAATTCGGGATGCGCCACCTCGATCTGCTGCAATTCGCGGAACAGCCGGTCGTATTCCGCATCCGGTATCGTTGGCGCGTCGAGAACGTAGTAGGCGCGGTTGTGGCGCTCGATTTCGGCGCGCAACAACGCCGCACGACATGCGGGTCTGTCGGTACTCTCCTCCATCAGGAAAACAAGCGCAGCGCTCGTACGCTGCCGGGCGGGATACCCTGATCCAGCATGCGCTTCTGCAACTCGCCAATACGTTCGCGCAGTTTGACAAGGGTGGTTTCGGGCAGGGGTTTGCGATGCGCATCGGTGAGTTGCCCGCCCACCGCATTCGAGCATTTCAGCGCAAAAGCGACCATGCGATCAAAGGATGCGGGGCCTTCGGCAACGCGCGGCACGTCGAAGCTGAACAGCAGATCGATAGGGTCCATCCCTTCGCTGCGTTCCAGCGTCGTTCCGGTATGGCAGGCCAGGGCAAAGGCTTCGGCATCGTTGTCGGCCAGCGCGACGAAACGCTCACCTTCGCGGCGCAAGCCGGCGCCGAGAATCAAGGGTTGCAATTTGGCGTTCGAGAGGCGAGTGGTGGCGCGCGGCAGGACATGCAGACTCAACTGCAAATCGACGGAAGCGCAAAAGGCATCCAGTTGCAAGGCCCGCTCCAGCAGGGGGGCCAGAGCAGGAACATCGAGACGGGCATGGAACCGTTTGGCCAGTTGGGTGACTTCCTCGACAAAGGATTTCAGCGTTTCCGCATTCACCGCACCGACCCGATCAACCAGTTGCAACGCGACCGCAAGCTGCCTGACGCTACCGGATTCGGTGGGAAACAGGGTGCGCCAACGTCCGGTTTTCTCGTCAAAGCCTAGCCACTGGATAGGCTTGTCGATGATGGAAGACCATTCCGCCTGACGATCCATCAGTACCTTGACGGGTATCTGCGCCTCGAAAGCCAGGCGCACCAGACAATCGACTCGACCATCGCCCCATTCGTCAGGAACGGGAGCAGGAGGGACCGGCTCCTGCGCCGGAACCCGCTGTTCTTCGACCACGGCTGGAGCAAGCGGCGGTGCAGGGGCAACAGAGACTTCGATAGCCGCCGGCGGCTCGATCACAGCGGTTGCAACGACTTGAGGTTCCGCCATGATCGGCTCGACGCTCGCAGGCATGTCAGAAGCGGCAGGCACGGCCAACGGATCAGGTAGCGGGGCGTCAAAAGGCGTGAAACTCGGCTCTGACAGGACGGCATCCTGTGAGGCAGGCGGGCCAAAACCGGGTTCCGCCTTTTCATACGGGACGGGCGTGACCGGTGGCGGATCATTCGCCATCAACACATCGGGCGCAGCCTGGGGAAACAGCGCCTGCGCACGGCGACGCTGCTGTTTTTCCTGCCACAGGTTATAGAACCATACCGCAGCCACCAGCACTATCGCCAGAACGATCAATGCTATCTGCAGTTCGCTCATCTCGCCTCCCTTGCCGACCTCAGGCCGCTTCGTTATCCGCCATGCGCAGCGCTTCATCGATATCGACTTCGACAACGCGCGATACGCCTTGTTCCTGCATGGTAACGCCAATCAGCTGTTGCGCCATCTCCATGGTGATCTTGCTGTGCGTAATAAAGACGAATTGCGTCTGACGCGACATGCGTTTAACCATGTCGCAATAGCGCACGGTATTGCTGTCGTCGAGCGGCGCGTCGACTTCATCCAGCATGCAGAACGGCGCCGGATTGAGCTGGAACAGCGCGAACACCAGCGCAATCGCCGTCAGCGCTTTTTCGCCGCCCGACAGCAGATGGATCGTCGAATTACGCTTGCCTGGCGGCTGGGCCATGATCTGGATGCCGGCATCGAGAATTTCGCCGCCCGTGAGGATCAGCCGCGCTTCGCCGCCGCCGAACAACTCGGGGAACAGCGTACCGAAGCTGCTGCTGACCTTGTCATAGGTTTCCTGCAATTGCTCGCGCGTTTCGCGGTCGATGCGCCGGATTGCGTCTTCGAGCGTGCCAATGGCGGTCGCCAGATCGGTCGACTGCTCGTCAAGGTAGCCCTTGCGTTCCTGCGCGCTGGCCAGTTCTTCAAGCGCCGCCAGGTTGACCGAGCCGAGCGCTTCAATCTCGGAGCTCAGGCGGGTGATTTCCCCCTGCAACGTACCGTCGCGCAACCCTGGGGTGAGTTCTTCCGCCAGCGCCGCTTCATCTTCAGGGCTGAGAATCTGCGCTTCCTTCAGCCGCTCCTGGAATTGCTCGACATTCAGATGCGCCGCCTGCTCCTTGAGCTTGAGATCGTTGATACGCTCGCGTGCCGGCTGCAGCCCCTGCTCGATCCGCAGGCGCTCCTCGTCGAGGCCTCGCAACTGGGCGGCAGCGCTTTCGAGGACGTTTCGCTGTTCGGCGAGGGAGGATTCCTGGGTGCTCTTCAGGCTCAGCGCGGACTGCAACTGCTCCTGGATCACCGCATCGCTGATGGCCGCCAGATCCTGCGTCGCCGCGCTGCGATCCTGCGCCACCTGCGCCAACTGGGTGCGGGCCGTATCGGCTGCCCGCGCGTTGTCGGCCAGCTTGGAATGACATTCCTTCTCCGAAAAGCCGGCGTCCTGGGCTTCGCGCGCGAGCTGGTGTTCGAGCGCGCGCGCTTCGCGCAGCGCGACATCGCGCTGTCGCTGCAAATCCGCTGCCGCTTCCATGCGCGCCCGGGCCACCGCCAGCGCTTCGCGAGCGCCGTTGGCCTCCTCGTCGGCGCCGAGCAAAGCCGTTCTCTCCTCCTCCTCGACACGCACAATGTCTTCCAGATCGCGGGCGATCTGCGCGGCGCGCTCCTCGTAGCGGGTTTGCTCCTGGGTCAGCTTGAGCGCCGCGACCTGCGCCGAATGTAGACGCTGCTGCGCTTCCTGAACGCGACGACGCAGTTCCGCCAACTGCTGCTGCCCCGCCCCGACCGCCTGTTCGGCTTCGCCCTGCGCCTCGCGCGCCTGTATCTCTCCCTCGTCGAGCATCGCGATCTGCGCCGCCAACTCGTCGATCTCGCGCTGACGCTCGATCACTCCGTGGGTTTTTGCATCGGGCGTGTATAGCGTCACGCCCGATGGCGTCGCCAGATGACCGGCACGATTGATGCGCCAACCGCCGGCAAGCAAGTCCTCATCGTTCTCGACCACGCCGACCGTCCCGAACCATTCGTCCAGCACGGCCGACCAGCGGGAATCGTGGCAGTGCACCCTGACACGCAACGACGAAATAGGGGACAGACCACGGTTTTCT
>CAZAWN010000063.1:0-2504 GCA_964488825.1 uncultured Methyloversatilis sp.
GCCGACTTTGCCGGACAAAGTGGCAAAATAGCCGAAACCAGTAGCGGAACGGCGAGGATAGATGGCGAATGCTTTATTGATCAACCAGTATTGGCGTATTGGGCAACTGTGCGCTGCACTGGCGTTCTTGTTGTTTGGGTCGCGCGCCGCAGCCACCGATATAGCCTTGGTCGGCTTAATGGCCGACAAGGCGATGGTGATCATCGATGGTGGCAAGCGCCAGACGCTCAACGTGGGCGGAGCGGCGGTCGCCGGTGTCAGATTGGTGGCAATCGAATCCGGTGCAGCGGTTATCGAGGTCGACGGCAAGCGACGCCGTATGCAGATCGGACAAACTGTCGCATCCGTGGCCAACACGGAAAAGCCCCGCATCGTGCTGGCGGCCGATCAACGCGGTCACTTCGTTACGCCGGGCAGCATCAATGGCGAACCGATGCGCTTTCTCGTCGATACCGGAGCCAGTCTGATCTCGCTCGGCGCCAGTGACGCGCGACGCGCCCGTATCGATCCCGCCAAAGGAACGCCTGCCATGGTGATGACGGCTAACGGAGCAGTGCGTGTGTCGCGCGTGCGGCTGGACAAGGTCAAGGTGGGGGATATCGTATTGAACGATATCGAAGCCACGGTTCACTCGCAAGACATGCCGATCGTTTTGCTTGGCATGAGTTTCCTCAATCGCATGGAGATGCGTCGCGATGCCGCTTCGCTGACCTTGACGCAACGTTACTGAGGTTGACCTTGGCGAAACCGGATACCCTTGCATGGCTTCGTCAGCGTTTTCAGTCAGCGCCATTGTCCTGTGCTGTGCGCGAGGCGCCGCTCTGCGAGGGGGGTGAGCCGGTCGCTGCTGCCGTCCTGGTGCCGATCGTGGTGCGCGCCACCGGGCTGACGGTGTTGCTGACACAGCGTACCGCGCATTTGCGTGATCATCCTGGCCAGGTGAGTTTCCCCGGGGGGCGTTGCGAAGCGGAAGATGGCTCGTCGGTTGCCACTGCCTTGCGCGAGAGCAAGGAGGAGGTTGGCATCGAACCCCATCAGGTGGAGATTCTTGGCACACTGCCAGACTATTTCACCGGAACCGGCTTCCGGGTGAGTCCCGTGGTCGGGCTCGTGTCGCCGCCCTTGAATTTGCGTCTCGACGATTTCGAGGTGGCGGAGGTGTTCGAAACCCCGCTGAGCTATCTGCTTGACGCCAGTAATTATCGGCAGGAATCGTTCGAAGTGCGCGGGCAACTGCGTACCTACTGGGCGATTCCCTGGCAGCAATACTTTATCTGGGGCGCTACTGCCGGCATGCTGGTGAGTCTGCGCACCCTGCTGGCGGGCAATGCGAAGGCATGATGCGCGCTTGTGTGATATCTTCGCCCCGGCTATTTCAGCGCGTGTTTTTGCCCCCTGTTTGCCCCTGATGCGGCGCTACCGAATCGATCCATGACCCTGCTCAGCCTACTTTGCGTTCTCATTCTCGAACAGATCAGGGCTTTGCCGTCGGCTTGGACCATCTCTGCCCAGCATGCCTATGCCGCATTTCTCGAACAGCGTTTCAATGGCGGCGAGCAGCGCCATGGTTTGATTGCCTGGCTCGTCGGGGTTGCCGTTCCCACCTTGCTGGTGCTGGTGTTGCACCTGATCCTTGCTTCCCTCCATCCGCTGCTGGCCTTTGGTTTTGATGTACTGGTGCTGTTCTTGTTTCTTGGCTTCCGGCAATTTAGTCATCGTTTTACCGATATTCAGTTGGCCTTGCGCATGGGTGAACTGGAACACGCGCGTCATCTGATTGCCGCCTGGACCGGGCGCGATGCCCAGCGACTCGGCTCCGTCGATATAGCCCGTCTTGCCATCGAGCAGGGCATCCTGTCGTCGCACCGTCATGTCTTTGCCCCATTGTTCTGGTTCCTCGCCCTGGGCCCTGCCGGCGTCATACTGTATCGGTTGGGCTTTGTTGTGGCGGAGCGCTGGCATCATGAAGGCGTTCCCGTGAGCGAGGCCGCGCAATTCGGCCGGTTTGCCCGGCAGGCCTACGAGGTGCTCGATTGGCTGCCGGCACGCCTGACTGCAGCCAGTTTTGCCATTGTCGGAAACTTTGAAGACGCCGTGTATTGTTGGCGCACGCAGGCGAGCCAGTGGGCGTCGTCGGATCGGGGCGCCTCCGGTATACTTCTTGCCAGTGGCGCCGGGGCCATGGGCATTCGGCTCGGCTTGCCCCTGCCAGATGCTGCGGGTGTCGAAGCACGGCCCGAGTTGGGGCTGGGCGACGATGCCGATGTCGATCATTTGCAAAGCACTGTCGGTCTCATCTGGCGCGCTTTGGTGTTGTGTTTGCTTTTGCTGGCCCTGCTTACCGTGGCCACTTGGGCGGCTGCTTGAAGTTTTTCCCAACTAATAACTCTGGAGTGGATTATGTCGAACAAAGAAGTTGTTGCGCTTAGCGCCGTACGTTCCGCAGTCGGTGGTTTTGGTGGTTCCCTGGCGGGCATGGAACCCGCCGAATTGGGCGGTCTGGT
>CAZAWN010000063.1:2604-14113 GCA_964488825.1 uncultured Methyloversatilis sp.
ATCAGCCGCGATGAGCAGGACGCCTTCGCCGTCGAATCGCAGAAGCGTGCCGCTGCCGCCCAGGCGGCCGGCTACTTCAAGTCGCAGATCGTGCCGATCACCATGAAGACGCGTAAAGGCGATGTTGTGTTCGATACCGATGAGCACCTGAAGCCGGCCACCACCATGGAAAGCCTGGCTAAGATGAAGCCGGCCTTCAAGAAGGATGGCAGCGTTACCGCCGGTAACGCCTCCGGCATCAACGATGCCGCTGGCTTCCTCGTCCTTGCCGATGCTGCCAAGGCGGCGGCAGGTGGTCACAAGCCGATCGCCCGTCTGGTCTCCTACGCTATCGCCGGTGTGCCGAACGATGTGATGGGCGAAGGCCCGATTCCGTCCTCCAAGGTGGCTCTGCAGAAAGCGGGCCTCACACTCGACCAGATGGATGTCATTGAGTCGAACGAGGCGTTTGCCGCCCAGTCGATTGCGGTCATGAAGGGCCTCGGCCTTGACCCGGCCAAGACCAACCCGAACGGCGGCGCCATCGCGATTGGCCACCCGGTCGGCGCGACCGGCTCCGTGATCGTTACCAAGCTGCTGCACGAAATGATCCGCACCAACGTGCGCTATGGCATGGCGACCATGTGTATCGGCGGCGGCCAGGGCATTACAACGATCTGGGAACGCATCTGATCCCATGCAGTAATCCATAGAACGGGCCCGGAAAGCAGCTTTCCGGGCCCGTTTTACGTGCGGTGCCGTCCTGCCAGCGCCGAGTTTTTCAGGCGGCTTTCAGGTAACGGTCTTTGGCAGCGCGGGCTTCCTTGGCTTCTTCTGCCGAATAGGCCTTGCCCGACCAAAGCATGCGGTAGGCGATTTCCTCGTTGCCGTTTTCGCACAGTTCCAGCACTTTTGCGAACAGGGGCTGGAATGTGGCGCTGCGATGCGAGGCCTCGTGTTCCGCGAACGAGCGCCAGAAAGTCACGATCAGCGCTTCGCGATCCTTGAGCGGGTTTTCGACCGCTTGCCCTATTGTGCTGCCTTCGTTAGACACTTGTCCGCTGTTAAGGACAACCATGCCGCCGACGAAGCCGGTATCCGAATGATAGGTTTTCACGTTTTCGCAGAGCAGGGCAACACGCTCTTCGAGATCGTCCACTGTGAACTGTGGCTTCAGGATGACGCGATTGACAGTGACGACGCCGTCGCTATCGAAGTTGGGGATGAAGGACATGATTCTCTCCGTTTCTTGGAATGATGTTTTACACGTCTATAAGTTGTTGGCGATCTGGTAAAGTTCAAGATAAATCAAATCCCTATAGAAATTATGGACGATCTCGACTTCACCGAAGACACCGTTAGCAGCGAGCAAGTTTTTTCCGGCAAGCTGCTCAAGGTCTACTCAGACCGGGTGCGTTTGCCAGACGGCAGCGAGTCGGTACGCGAATACGTCAAGCATCCCGGCGCAGTGGTGATTGTGGCTGTGCTGGATAATGGAAAACTGCTGATGGAACGGCAGTATCGTTATCCGTTGCGGCGCGTGTTCCTTGAGATTCCTGCCGGCAAGATCGATCCGGGCGAGCACATACTCGATACGGCGCGGCGCGAACTGCGCGAGGAGACGGGCTACAAGGCCAAAACATGGCGTCATCTTGGCACGGTACATCCTTGTATCGGTTACAGCGACGAGCGCATCGAGATCTTCTGGGCGAGCGGGCTGACATTCGTCGGCGACGAACTGGATCATGGTGAACTTCTTGAAGTTGTCGAGATGACGCTCAACGATGCCATGCTCGCCGTGCGCGATGGCGAAATCACCGACGCAAAGTCGGTAGCTGCGCTGCTGTGGGCCGAGAAAACGCTTTCCGGCGCGTGGCCGCTGGAACAGTGACACATCGGTCCTTTTCAGCCGCAAGGTAAAATCGCAGCCCTTGCACAGAACTCAAGCTCCGATGAATGACGCTGCTCAGTTTCGCCCCGGTTTGCCCGAGGTGGATGCGGATGATCGCACCCGTTTGCAAGTGTTCGACATCATTTCCGAGGTGTCAGCCAGCCTGGCAGACGAGGATGATGTCGAAGAGTTGCTGGGCCGCTTTCTCGGCACCATGTTGCGCCTCGCCAAAGCAAGTGCAGGGGCGGTCCGCGTCGTCACAACCGATGGCAAACATTTGCGGCTGGTTGCCGCACGTGGCTTGCCGCGGGAAGTGGTCGAGCGCGAACGGCTGGTGCCGATCGATTGTGGCCATTGCGGTAGCGCCCTGGCCGACGAGCGCTCGCGTTTCGAGATTGATCTGAAGGCTTGTGCGCAACGCACCCAACATGCGTACTTCGGCAGCGAATGCCAAGCTATGGTAGTGGTTCCGCTGCAGCATGGCGGTCGGCTGCAAGGCGCCTACAACCTGTTTTTGCCGGAGCGTTTTGATCTGCCGGAAGGCGTCGCCCTGCTGTTCCGTTCGATTGGCGAACACCTTGGCATGGCGCTTGAAAATGCCCACCTCAAGCGCGAGAATCTGCGTATCGCCTTGATGAACGAACGCCAAATGATGGCCGCCGAAGTCCATGACTCGCTGGCGCAAACGCTCGCGTACATGAAAATGCGCGTGGCCTTGCTGCAGGATGCGCTGCACGATCCCTCCGGCGTTGGCGGCGAGAAGGCCGGGAAATATGCCGCCGATGTCGGTCAAGCGGTCGATGAGGCCTATCGCCAGCTGCGTGAGCTGCTGGTACAGTTCCGCAGTCGCATGAATCCAATGGGATTGCAGCAAGCCTTGTCCGGCATGGCGCAGGGTTTCCTTGACCGCACCGGCATTGCGCTCGAATTCCGCAATCGCGTGGTCGATCTGCGTCTTTCCGTCGATCAGGAAGCGCAGGTTTTCTTTATTGTTCAGGAAGCCCTGGCCAATGTCGGACGTCATTCCGGTGCATCCCAGGCCTATGTGACGCTGGAGGGCGCCGGCGACTACTACGTCGTTACCATCGACGACAATGGTCGGGGCGGCCAGGCTTTTTTCGCCATCGCCAACCGTACTGGCGGTTTTGCCGAGCATCCCCATCTGCGTGATCATTTCGGACTATCGATCATGCGCGAGCGGGCGCGGCTGATTGGTGGTCGAGTCGAGATCGCCAACCTGCCAGCCGGCGGGGTGCGGGTACGCCTGACATTTCCCGCCATAGGTCCGATGTATAACAGGGTTGACGCATGAACGAAACGAATCAAATCCGCGTATTGCTCGTCGACGATCACACGCTTTTCCGCAAGGGTCTCGCGGAACTGCTCGAGCAGCGGGGCGGTATCCATGTTGCCGGCATCGCCGGAAACGGCGACGAGGCGCTGCAATTGCTCAAGGCGACGCATCCCGATGTGGTGATTACCGACCTGAGAATGCCGCCGCATGGGGGCTTGGCTTTCTTGCGGCTGGTCCGCGCTCAGGGCTGGCGCGGCCCCGTACTGGTACTGACCGTGAGCGATGCCGAAGAGGATTTGTCCAGTGCAATGAATGCCGGCGCCCAAGGTTACCTGCTCAAGGATATGGAACCGGACGATGTCGTCGATGCCGTTCAGCGTGCGGTGCGCGGGGAAACCGTGGTTGCGCCGGCCATGACGCTAAAACTGGTGAACCTGTTGCAAGGCGGACCACAGCCGCCAAAGACCGATGCATTGCAGCATCTGACTACGCGCGAACGTGAAATTCTCGACTATCTTGCCCAGGGGCTATCCAACAAGGCGATTGGCCGTGCCCTGGATATCAGCCATGACACCGTGAAGCTGCATGTGCGCCATATTCTGGCCAAGCTCAACTTGACCTCAAGAGTCGAGGCGGCAGTTTTTGCGGTGGAACAGAAGGCGGTAAGCCAGGGAAAGGAACACTAAGCCATGAGTTACTGCCTTGTTACCGGCGGACTGGGTTACATTGGCAGCCACACATGTGTTGAACTCCTTGCTGCCGGCCATCGCGTTCGGATAATCGACAATCTTTCCAACAGCAAGTTGGCGGTTCTGGAACGGATTACCGAGATTGCGGGTATTCGTCCCGAGTTCATCAAGGCCGATATTCGTGATCGTGGTGCAGTGCGCGAGGCGTTGACCGGTTGTACCGCCGTGATTCATTTCGCCGGTTTGAAAGCCGTTGGCGAGTCGGTCGCCAAACCGCTGCTCTATTACCGCAACAATGTCGAGGGCAGTATTGCCCTGTTCGAGGCGATGGCCGAAGCCGGAACCCGTACTCTGGTCTTTTCATCGTCGGCTACCGTCTATGGCGATCCGGTCAGCGTACCGATTCGCGAAGACGCGCCCTTGTCGGCGACCAACCCCTACGGTCGCTCGAAGCTGATGATCGAGGAGATCCTGCGCGACCTTGCCAAGGCCGATCCGCAATGGGAAATTGCCCTGCTACGTTATTTCAATCCGGTTGGCGCCCATCCCTCGGGACGTATTGGCGAAGACCCCAATGGCATCCCCAACAACCTGATGCCGTATGTCTCTCAGGTTGCTGTCGGGAAACTCGATTGTCTCTCGGTGTTCGGCGACGACTATTCAACCCCGGATGGTACCGGCGTGCGCGATTACATCCATGTCGTTGATCTCGCCCGGGGCCACTTGGCCGCGCTTGCCGCACTGGAGCGCAGCGGTGGTTTACTCACCGTCAACCTCGGTACCGGTCGGGGATACTCCGTGCTCGAAATGATCAAGGCGTTTGAAACCGCCAGTGGACGTCGTGTGGCTTATCGGGTTGCCCCGCGGCGATCTGGCGATATTGCCTGTTGTTACGCCGATCCGGCGTTTGCAGCCGAATCACTCGGCTGGCGAGCCGAACACGGACTTGCTGCGATGTGCGCTGATGCCTGGCGCTGGCAGAGTTCGAACCCGGAAGGATTCCCCGACTGAACGGTAGATGTGACGTTAATCGGAGATGGTGATCAACATGAACGAAGAGCGGCTCAAGAGCGCACTCCTAGCTGCTGGTCATAGTTGGATAACATGAAATCAGACATCTTTGTGATCAAACCAGACCAGTCGCCCATACGCGTCTGTCGGAACAACAGCATCGTTGGATACCAAGGGCTGTCTCGCCGGCCGAGTAGCCAGCGAAAGTCCGCGTTGTGCGCCAGCAGTAACCATGTAGGTTTTCCCATCGCCGCCGCTAGGTGGGCAACGGCGGTATCGACCGATATCACCAGATCCATTTGTTCGATCAATGCCGCCGTCTCGGCGAATGTTGTCAGTTCTTCGCTAAACCTGGGCAGCGCCATGCTGTTAATCAAAATCTGATCCGCTGAAGTAAAGTCCTTCTGCAAACAGAACCATTCGATGTCGTGTCTGAAGAGACGGGACATTTCGGAAAGTCCGCACGAGCGGGCAGGATCGTTCGTGTTATCCCTGTTTCCCGACCACGCCAAGCCGATCCGCGGTGCCAGCTTGTTCCCGAGCTTGGCCTTCCATGTGCTCCCCAAGACGGGGTCGCACTCGACGTAGGCATGACTGGAGGGTATCGTCGCCAGACGGGTGCCAAACGCCAGAGGCAAACTCATTAATGGGCAGTGGAAATCGTACTGACCAGGACGTTCAAGACTTGAAACAACTTCCACGCCCTCGATGTGGTTCAACAGTGCTTTTAACTCGGTCTGTACCTCAAGTATGACGTGCGCCCCTCGCTGAACAACCAGCTTGGCATAGCGGCAAAACTGGATCGTGTCGCCAAATCCCTGCTCGGCGTGTATCAGGATCGTCTTGCCATGCAGGTCTTCATCGCCGAACCAGCGTGGTTGCGCGAATGCCCGCCTAGTCGGGTTTGAAATCGAATTCGCCCAGCGCCATTCGTATTTTTCCCAGCCAATTTCGAAGTCGCCAGTTTTTAGCCGACACAAGGCTTCGTTCCAGTACGGATCGCCGTAATCGGGGCAAATGGCTTGGGCGCGTCCATAGCTATTGATGGCATCTTGGTACAGGTCCAGGCTTTGGAGGGTGTTTCCCCGATTATTGAACGCACGTGCGTGGTCGGGATTGATCTGCAAGGTGTGGTTGTAGCTACGGAGCGCCTCTTCATTGCGCTCGACGGACTGGAGGACAACACCCCGATTGAAATAAGCCTCGGCATGACTTGGGCTATGAACGATGACCCGATCGTAGCTCACAATGGCTTCATCAGGCCGGCCCAGCGCATACAGCGAGTTGCCGCGCCGGAAATGCGCCTCGACATGCTGATCATCCGCCACAATGGCCTGTTCGTAACTGCTCAATGCCTCTTCCGGACGGTCAAGGCTCTGCAGGGCGATGCCCCGGTTGAAAAAGGCATCGGCGTGCAGCGGCGCAATACTCAGTGCGCAGTCGTAGCAATGGATTGCCTCAAGGGACTTCCCGATGCCTTGCAAGGCATTTCCCAGGTTTGTGTAAGCGAGGCAGTTGGTTGGGTTGATGCGGATAGAGGCGCCAATCAAAGGGATGGCGGTTTCCGGAAATCCCTGCTGGTAATAAGTCACCCCGAGCAAATGCAGGGCATTGGAATCCTCTGGATCAATGTCAAGAATTTCCCGATACAGAACCTGAGCCTCTCCGAGGCGACCATCTTGATGATGGACGACTGCCTCTTGCAATCTCATTTCTGAATCCCAATTTTTCTGTAGGGTCATTAATGCGAGTGATCGTCTCCAATTACGGGCGTACCATTATTCACAAACCTCACCAAAGCTCGATCATTGGGGGGGCATCATCATCCTGGGCGATCGAATATGCGCTAGCCTTTGTCAGGTCCTCGAGCACCCCGGCAATGATCTGGTCCAGTTCAGTAGTTTGCTCGAAGAGTGACAATACTTGGCCTACCGAACCACGCACGGTATCGCTGATGGTGAACTCCTGACTATTACTCAGGCCGAGGTGAACATACAAGCCTTCGATACTATGCGCCATGTACTCGAGTTCGACGCGAGTAGCCACATGCAGTTCGCGATAGCTATTACGCAGCTTCTCAACCGCTTCGCGGCTGGTACTCGACAATTGGCGCATTTCGTTGGCGCGCATATTGGCTTCGGTACGCAGGTTGATGTTGCTGGCTGCCAGTTCGGCCGCTTCAGCAACCATCGCAGCGTGATCGCGGATACGTCCACACAGATGATCATCCGCGACCGGCATGTTGGTGACCAGCAGAGATATGCTGTCAAAGTTAATTATCAGGCGTTTTCCGAAGCTGAAAAGGCGCTCCATCGTCCGCATTTTTTCGATCACCGACTCTTCCAGCGGTGAGGCGGGGCCTTGGCGCGTCCAGGTTAGGATTTGGGTGGGAACCCGCAGTTGAACATAACAATCAACCTCGAAATCGGACATCGATTCGATCATTAGCTCCGCCAAAGCTTTGAGCGTCTGGCATCCGAGCGCACTTCGGTTGAACCTAAGCGTCAGGCCCGCTTCGCCCATACTGGTGAGTGCCGTCATGGCCGTATCGGATGCGATCTTCTTATCCATTGCGGCCGATTCTTGTCGCCGTTTGTGACTGATCGATAGTGCCGCCTTGCGGAGCAACTCGTCAGGAACAAAGGGCTTTGCCATGAAATCGCTGCCTCCGGCATCGTAGGCGCGTAGTCTGTCGTCAAGCTCATCGTGGCCCGAAACAAATATCACGGGCAGTTCGCGCGTGGCTTCAATCGCCCGCAGTTGGCGACAGGTTTCATAGCCATCTATCCCTGGCGCCATCTCGATATCGAGAATCACCAGGTCGGGAAGTGGTTCGTGGTTGGTTTCGGCCAGTCTCGCCAAGGCTTCCTCTCCCGAATACACCTCGATGATTTCGTGACCGGCCGCACCCAGTGAAACACCAAGCATGCCGGCCGCCACCGGGTCATCATCGACGATCAGGATACGGCCACAGAGGGCGGTGTCATCTAGTAGTTGCTCCATCATGAATCTCTCTGATAATTTTGTTTCTAGCCCTCGCGCATCTACATGGTATAGCTCATCAGCTCGCCAATTTCACCCCGCCCCACCACGCGAGACCCACTTCAGGATGACCCGGTAGAGCGCCTCAGGAATAAAGGGTTTGGTTATGAAGTCGTTCATCCCGGCGGCGAAGCACTTTTCCTTGTCCTCTGGAAAGGCATTGGCCGTCATCGCAACTATCGGAACCTCTTTGCCATCGGGCAGTTTACGAATCTGGCGCGTCGCATCGACACCATCCATTCTCGGCAACAGCATATCCATCAAAATCAGGTCGTAGCGGTATCTGTCTGCGAGGGCAACGGCATCGATCCCGTCAACGGCAACCTCGACTTGTGCGCCGACCGCATCCAGCAGCAAACACACCACCTCGCGATTGATCTCCTCGTCCTCGACCAGCAAGATCCGGCATCCGGCATGATCCCGCTTCAGGTTGTCCTCGGCCAAACCCTCGACAGCCTCGACGCTGGCTTCATTCGCGTTGCTCGTTCTCTTCAGTCGTGCCGAAAACCAGAAGGTGCTGCCCTTGCCCGGCATGCTGCGTGCTCCGGCACCCCCACCCATCAACTCCGCCAGCTTGCGTGTGATGGCCAGCCCCAAACCCGTTCCGCCATACTTCCGGCTGGTCGCGTTTTCTGCCTGCTCAAATCGGGCAAACAGCCTGGACATGGCCTCCGGTTCGATCCCGATCCCGGTGTCTTCGACCTCGAAGCGCAACAGAACATGATCCGTCCCCGATTCCTGCTCAACGACGCGCACCTTGATCGTCCCGCTGGTGGTGAACTTGATGGCGTTGCTGATGTAGTTCACCAGCGCCTGCTGCAGACGGGTCGGATCGCCCGCCAAATGAGTCGGGACGCCGTCTGCGGCCACTTCGATGCTCAGGCCCTTTTCCCTGGCACGGTCTGCCATGAGTGATGACACGTTTTCCAGCAGCTTGTCGATCTCGACGGGAATCTCTTCGAGACCGAAATTGCCGGATTCGATCTTCGAGAGATCGAGGATGTCGTTGATGATGGAGAGTAAATGATGGCCGGCCCGCTGAATTGTTTCCAGCTTCTCCCGCTGTGAAGGTGTCCCCCCTTCACGCAGGAGAATTTGCGACACGCCGAGAATAGCGTTCATCGGTGTGCGAATTTCATGGCTCATGTTGGCCAGGAATGCGCTCTTGGCCTGATTGGCCTGAATGGCCTCCCGCGTCGCCTCTTCTACCCGTCTTTCCAGAAGTTCCCGGTGGCTGGCCAGTTCCTGATTCTGTTCGGTGAGCAAGGTGTAAAGATCGACCAGCGAGTGGGTCAGGGCTTCCTGGGCAGGACTGATGTTCGCGCCGGTGTTTCCTTCATAGGCAGCGACAGGCGTCTGGCCCGCCTCGACCGCCATCAGTTGCCTGGCCATGGCCTGGTCCTCGCCCAGGATATGAAAGATCAGCCAGTTCGCGGTGAAACTCAGTAGACGACGACCGGAAACATCCCCCCCGGACAAATAGGCAGACGCCATGGCCTGCACCTGCTGGACAAAGTTCTGGTGCGATTGGAGATGGTGGCTCACATGGCGTGAATCGAGTGCATGTGCCTGCATCAACCCCTCTTCGGTCGCAAAATGCTGAGTGGCATAATCCATCAAGGCGTCGAACAAAGAGTCAATGTTCTCTGGAATGGTGTCCCGAGCTTTGGCCAACAAAGGTGCTACACCATTCAACAGGTCAACCAGATGCCGGTGCTGCTGATCAACAACGGCTATACCCGTTTCAAAGTAGGAATTCCAAAGAAGAATGGCCACGGCTGATTGCTCGCATCGGAAAAGACACTTAAACCCTTCATGGAGCGTAGTCCCGATACTGACCTATTGCTATGCCTGATGCAGGGTATCTCACTACCTTGAATCAGGTACAACTTTTAAGGAAGTATCACGGCTGTAACCAGCGTACCGCGCCCAGGGGCCGATTCCACAACCAAGGAACCACCGGAAAACTCGGCCATGTCCCGCATGTTGCGGATGCCCAATCCGTTACTGCTGTTCAGGCTGGCCATATCGAAGCCGCACCCGTCGTCCGCCACGGTCAGACAGAGCGGAGTTTTATCCAAAATCAGTTCCACCTTTATTCCGGTGGCCTGGGCATGCTTGCTGACATTAGTCAAGGCTTCCTGAAAGATGCGGAACAGCGCCGTTTCTATTTCCGGTGCGAACCGCATGCCCTCTCCGTGGCAGAGGATATCCACGGCAATGGCCGTTCGGCGTGCGTACTGGCTCGCATAAGCTTCGACGGCTGGCAGCAACCCGGCGTAATCCAGTGCTGGCGGACGCAAATCGGCGCATATGTCGCGAATGCTTGCGGCCGTATCTTCGATGAGGGCTCGATTGTCGCCTATTCGTTCGGCGATTTGCGTCCAGTCGCGGGTTTGCACCGCGAGCTCAAGAACATCAAGATTGATGCCAATGGCAGCCAGATTCGGGCTGGTCAGATCGTGCAATTCGCGGGCCATACTCCGCCGCAGGTTTTCCTGAGCAGCTACCAGATGCTGAGACAGATTTGACATTGTCTCGGCTTTTTTTGTCTGCTGTACTTGAGCATCATGCAGTACCCGTGCCGCCTCCAACTGCTCGGTGATGTCGGCCAACACCATCCTCACTTCGTGGTCGCCGGTGACAAGTTCAATTGCCGTCCCGCCAGCGCCGACTTTCTGGCTTGCACAGTCTAGTTGTGCGGAAAAGCAAATACCATCGCGGCGTAGTATCGCGAGTTCTATCTGGCCTTGACAGTCCGGCTTGGACATACTACTGAAAAACTGGAGCCAACGACTGCGGTCTTCAGCGGGCATCAGGGTGTCAAAGCGACGCTTTAGCAGATCCTGTCGACGTTCTCCCAGCAGCGTCGCGCCCATGAGGTTGACCTCAACGATTACTCCGTCAGCGGTCAGCGTCAGATAACCGACCGGCGCATGCTCATAGAGATCCTGATATCGGTTGCGGGATTCCTCGAGGGCGGATTGAACCTCTCGCAAGGCTTCATTCTGCATCTCCAGCTCGATCTGATGAACCTGCAATTCGTGCAACAGGCGTTGGGTGTCGCTGTCACCGACCGGTGCGCTGCAAGGGTGCCTCGCCAGCACTTCCTCGGCACGCATTCTCACATCGGCCTGACTCTGTAGCGGTGACGGCTTATCCATGATCGATGCCTTTTATCCAGAAGGCTGGGGGTTGCGCTCTCTCAGTTCCGCTTCCAGTTGCTTGATTTCGGTGATGTCGATGAAGGTGATCACCACGCCGGCGATCACGTTGTCCTGCGTCCGGTAGGGCATGATGCGCACGCGATACCAGCGGCCATCGTGGGTGACCACCTGCTTTTCCTGGTACACCAGCGTACGCAGGACTTCGCGGGCGTCTTCCATGAGTTGCGGGTAGTCCAGGTCGGTCACGATATGCGCCAGGGGTCGCCCGACATCGCCGGGAATCAGTTTGAAAAGCTTCGTCGCGTAGGTGGTGAAGCGGCGCAGCTTCATCTCGTTGTCGAGGAAGATGGTGGCGATTTCCGTGCTGTTGAGCAGGTTCGTCATGTCGTTGCGCACCCAGGTGAGGTCATCCACCTTGGATTGCAGCTCGGCATTC
>CAZAWN010000064.1:0-13953 GCA_964488825.1 uncultured Methyloversatilis sp.
TTTGCCGAACCGCATATCGAATCCCTGATCGGCTACGGTAAGGTGTTCCATGCCGCCGGCACCAGTTGGACGCTCTCGTCGTACGCTTCAGAGGCCGGCAACTTCGGCCTGTTCGATGGCGATTACAACATGATGCGCAAGGTGGCCGAGCGGGTTCGCAAGGCTGCGCTGGAGCTTGGCGTCAAGCGCATCATCGTCGGCGAATGCGGCCATGCCTGGCGGGTCGCCTATGCCTTCTGGAACACACTCAGCGGTCTGGGTGCAGGCGCGAACGATCCCTACGCAGTGGAATTGCAGAAGCAGCTCGATCCGAATTTCAAGCAGCCAACCCACATCTGCGAATTCACTTGGGACCTGATTCAGCAGGGCCGCCTGAGTTTCGACAAGGAAGCCAACGATAATCGCATCATCACCTTCCACGATTCCTGCAACGTCGCACGCGCTTCGCGCATGGGCGATTACGCTGGAGGCCAGTTCGAAATTCCCCGCAACATCATCAAGGCCGTCGCCAACAAATATGTCGACATGGCTCCGGAAACCATCCGTGAAGCCACATTCTGTTGCGGCGGCGGCGGCGGCGTGCTGACCGACGAACTACTTGAGCTGCGTGTCAAGGGCGCCTTCCCGCGCATGGAAGCGTTGCAGCATGTCGTCGAGAATCACGGCGTCAATTTCATGGCCACGATCTGCGCCATCTGTAAGGCCCAATTCACCAAGGTTCTGCCCTATTACGGTTTCAACATGCGACTGGTCGGAGGAGTTCACCAGTTGGTAAGCACTGCGATCCGCCTCGGCAACGAGCAATAAACCCCAATAAACACCCTAGGCAACTCGATAATTACGGAGACGACGATGTCAGCGACCCCAGAAATGAAGACCGAAAAACTCACTTTCCGGATGTACAAAGAGGGCGAGACCCCGGACAAATACAAACGCTGGCAAGAAAAGATTTTCCAGGCTGGCTGGTCCTACAAGTGCCCGACCTACATCCAGTCGACACCGCCGTGCCAAGGCTCCTGCCCCTCCGGCGAAGACATACGCGGCTATCTCAATATCGTGCGCGGCATCGAGAAGCCGCCGGTCGGTGCTGATGGAAAGCCGGTCATGCCCTGGCAAGAATACGCTTGGCGTCGGTTGACCGAAGCGAACCCGCTGCCCGCCGTGATGGGTCGTGTCTGCCCGGCGCCATGCGAAAGCGGATGCAACCGCAATCAGGTTGAAGACCACGTCGGCATCAACTCGGTCGAGCACTACCTCGGCGAGTACGCGATCAAGAACAACCTGCAATTCAATAAGCCCGAAAAGCTTCTGAACAAGAAGGTGGCTATCCTCGGTGGTGGCCCCGCCGGTTTGTCCGTTGCCTATCAACTGTCTTTGAAGGGCTATTCCTGCACTATTTTCGACGACCACGAGCATCTCGGCGGGATGATGCGCTATGGCATCCCTGGCTACCGCACACCGCGTGACGTTCTCGATGCCGAAATCCAGCGCATCCTCAACCTCGGCGTCGAAGTCAAGCTGAAGTGCAAAGTCGGCGTTGATATCTCCATGGAACAGATCCGCAAGGACTATGACGCGGTGTTCCTCGGCCTGGGCGCCCAGGGCGGTCGTGCCCTGCCCGCGGAAGGTGCCGACAACACATCCAACGTCGTGACCGCGACAGCCTTCCTGAAGGCCTTCAACGACGGTCGCCTGCAAACTGTCGGGAAAAACGTGGTGGTGGTTGGCGGTGGCGATACCTCGATGGACGTTGCAACCGTTGCGCGTCGTCTCGGTCACATCGATAACGTCAAGCCCACCGACTGGGAAGGCGCGATTGCCGGACAACTGGCTCAGGACGTGGCCAGTATTTCCAACCGCAAGGGCGCCGATGTCGTCCTGACATCCGTCTTCATGACCGCCAGCAAGCAGGAACTGGAGCATGCCCAGTCCGAAGGCATCGAGATCATGGGCGGCTGGATGCCGGTCGCCGTGATCAAGGGCGCCGATGGCCGCGCCACGGCCCTGCGCGTCAAGCAGTGCGAAGCCAAGATGATCGGCGGCCGCCTCGACATCAAGCCCGTCGAAGGCACCGAAAAGGATCTCCCCGCCGACCTGATCGTCTCCGCCATCGGACAGACGGTTGATCTGGTCGGTCTGGAAGAGTTCAGTAATGGCAAAGGTGCGGTCAGCACCGACAAGAATTATCAGGTACAGGGCAAGGCCGGCGTCTATGCCGGCGGCGATGTATTGCGTCCCCACCTGCTGACCACCGCGATCGGCCACGGCGCCATCGCTGCCGATGGTATCGATCAGTTTCTGCAGGGTCTGGAAGTCGGTCGCCGTCCGAAAGTCGACGTGCATGTCTTCGATCTGATGCGCAAGTATGTCGAGAAGGGCGTCAAGCTCGAAGAAGTCAGCGAACCCCTGCGCGGCACCGATGCCTCCAAATCCGTACACAACTTCGACAACCGCTCTGAGCGCTACATCATTCCACACAGCGAATTATTCCTCGGACACTTCCAGTACTCGGCGCGCAACATGCGCCACATTACGCACCTGAACAAGGATTCGGCCCTGGGCAACTTCGAGGAGCGCCTTGACCCGCTGGACGACAAACAGGTGGTTGCCGAAGCCAAGCGTTGTATGAGCTGCGGTCTGTGCTTCGAGTGCGACAACTGCGTCATGTACTGCCCACAGACTGCCGTTTATCGCGTCAAGAAGACCGAAGCGATGACCGGTCGCTATGTCGCCACCGACTACGACAAGTGTATTGGCTGCCATATCTGCCACGATGTCTGCCCGACTGGCTACATCCAGATGGGTCTTGGTGAGTAATTTCTGAAAGAAAAGGGGTAAGGAGGAGTATGGCCATCATGAAACGGACGCTGGTAGGACTGGCGGCGATCCTGCTGCTTGCCCCTGTAATTGCAACAGCAGGGGCGCCGAAGCCTACGGTCAAGATCGAGAACCCCGGCGAGTGCATTGCGCCCACGGCGGATATGCGCGTGAACCACATGAAGATGCTGAATCACTCACGCGACCGCACGCTGCGTCACGGCATTCGAGGCGAGAAAGCCAGTCTGAATGGCTGCATCGAGTGTCATGCCAGCAAGACGACCGGATCGGTGCTCGGTAAAGAGGGTTTTTGCCAGGAATGCCACGCCTATGCAGCGGTAAAGCTTGATTGCTGGGATTGCCATCAACCCAAAGCCGGATTTAAAGCTGCGGGAGCGAAGCCATGAAGAAGCCCCAAGATCTCATTGAGAACAAACCGCGCCGCAATTTTGTCGCTACCGCCGCTGTCGCCGGGGCTGGCCTTGGGACGCTGGCGCTGGCGCCCGGCCTGCACCTGATACAGGTTTCCGAAGCAACCACGCCAACCCAGGGCGCATCGAGCAAGGTGCGCTGGGGCATGCTGATCGACACCACCAAGTGTTCGTCGGGTTGCGATGCCTGCGTCCAGGCCTGCAATACGGAAAACGGCATCAACGAGACGCTCAAGGATGCCCGCCAAGGTTCGCAGTGGATACGCAAGATCGATCTAAAGAATCCTCAGACCGGTCAGCAGCATTCCCTGCCCATGCTGTGTCAGCATTGCGCAAATCCTCCGTGCGTGGATGTCTGCCCGACCGGTGCCTCGATGAAACGTGCCGACGGCATCGTGCTGGTCGACCGCCATACCTGCATCGGTTGTCGCTATTGCATGCTCGCCTGTCCTTACAAGGCGCGTTCATTGGTGCATCTGAAGCTCACTGAGCAGAATCCCGAGGTGCCACGCGGTCAAGGCTGCGTCGAATCCTGCACTTTCTGCGTCCAGCGTGTGGACAAGGGCATGAAGCCTGCCTGTGTTGAATCCTGCCCCGAGGGCGCGATGCTGTTTGGCGATCTGAACGATCCCAGTAGCGAAATCGCCCAGCGCGTCGCCACCGAAAAAACAACTCAGGTACGCGGCGATTTGATGCTTAACCTCGGCGTGCGTTACCAGGGAATCTGACCATCATGCAAACCGCTCTCACTACTCGTCTGCAGGGTTCCGGCTTCTATGCCCTGGCCGCCATCGGCGGGCTGGTCAGCCTGCTTGGTCTCGGCGCCGCGTTGTACATGGAGACCAATGGTCACCATGTTACCGGCATGAACAACCAGGTGTTCTGGGGATTGCCGCATGTGTTCGCCATCTTCCTGATTGTCGCCGCATCGGGCGCCTTGAACGTCGCCTCGATTGGAACGGTGTTTGGCAAGAAAGCCTACAAGCCCAGCGGTCCGCTGTCCGGCATGTTGGCGATCGCCATGCTCGCCGCCGGCCTGTTCGTCATCATGCTCGACCTCGGCCGGGCCGACCGCATCATCATCGCGATGACCCATGTCAACTGGAAATCGGTGTTCGGCTGGAACATGGTGCTCTATCCGGTCTTCTTCGGTCTGGTTGGACTTTACGTCTGGTTGCTGCTGGACAAGAAGATGTACGCCTATTCGAAGCCAGTGGGCGTCGCCGCCTTCATCTGGCGACTGGTGATGACCACCGGTACGGGTTCCATCTTCGGCTTCGTGGTCGCCCGGCAGGCCTACAACGCCGCCATCATTGCCCCCATGTTCATCATCATGTCGTTTGCCTGGGGACTGGCTGCCTTCCTGCTGTTCCAGTACGCCATGGAAAAATGGCAGGGAGCGGTAGAAAATCCAGCTATGCGTCAGCGTCTCAACAACCTCCTCGGCGTTTTCATCGCAGCGGTGTTCTACTTCGTGCTGGTCTATCACCTGACGAACATTTACTATGCCAAGCAGACAGCCTTCGAGCAGTTCATCCTGCTCAACGGCGGCATCTTCCCCCTGCTGTTCTGGGGCGGTTTCATGCTGCTAGGCACCCTGTTGCCCCTGTTCCTGCTGTATTCGCCCGCCTTCCGGAACTGCTCCAGCGCAGGTACGTTCGCCGCATTGCTGACCATCGTCGGCGGACTCGCTTTCCTCTACGTGTTCATTATCGGCGGCCAGGCCTATCCCCTCGACATGTTCCCCGGCATGGAAGTCAAGAGCAGCTTCTTTGACGGCCACGTCGACAACTACGTACCGAGCATAGCCGAGTACCTCCTCAGCATCGGCGGCTTCGGCGTCGCCTTTACTCTGGCGCTCGTCGCTGTACGCGTTCTGCCTTTCATGCCGCAGCAAGACACCAGCGGCAAAGACAAAGACGACTGAAGACGGCCTTTACCTGCGAACCCCCTCACCATGAGGGGGTTCCAGGCTTAGCCTGCGGCACAGCGTATGCATCGTTTCCTTATTTCCGCCGCACATAAATCCTCTGGCAAGACAACTTTGAGCATCGGTCTGGCCGCGGCACTGCGAGCACGTGGCTTGAGCGTGCAGCCGTTCAAAAAGGGGCCGGATTACATCGATCCGCTCTGGCTTGGTCGCGCCGCCGGTCGCGGCTGTCGAAATCTCGATTTCTTCCTCTCGCCCGACGACGAGATACGCGAGCAATTTGCCCATGGCAAGGATGCCGACGTCTGTCTGGTTGAAGGTAACAAGGGGTTGTACGACGGTCTGGCACTGGACGGCAGCAACAGCAACGCCGCTCTCGCGCGTCTGCTCGATCTGCCCGTGATCCTCGTACTCGATACGCGTGGCCAAACGCGCGGCATTGCGCCACTCATCCTGGGCTACCAGGCGTTCGACCCGCAGGTGCGCATCGCTGGCGTGATCCTCAACCGCCTGGGAGGGAGCCGACACGAAGCGAAGGTGCGTGCGGTGATCGAGCACTACACCCAGGTCCCGGTACTCGGTGCAGTTCATGAAAACGAACAGTTGGCTGTCGTCGAACGCCATCTCGGTTTGATGCCCGCCAACGAAGCCGCCGCAGCCGAAAAGACCATTGCAGCGATTACTGCACAGGTAAGCCGGCAGGTCGATCTCGATCGCCTGCTGGAAATCACTGCCAGCTCGGCGCCGCTTGCAGCATCGACCCACGACATTGAAGCAAAACCACCGAAGGTTCGGCTGGCTATCGCCCGCGATGCAGCGTTTGGTTTCTACTACACAGACGATCTTGACGCGCTCGAAGCGGCGGGCGCAGAGTTGATCCCGTTTGACACCCTCAAGGATGCACGCTTGCCGCCCTGCGATGCCCTGTTCATCGGCGGAGGATTTCCCGAATCATTTCTGGACGAACTGGCGGCGAACGATAGCTTGCGCCAGGATATTCGCCAAGCCATCGAACGTGGCCTGCCAACCTATGCCGAGTGCGGGGGCTTGATGTATCTGGCCGGGTCGATTTCCTGGCAAGGGAAGACCCGTCCCATGGTCGGAGCCATCCCGGGTGAGATACTGATGCGCCCCAAACCCGTCGGGCGGGGATACGTCCTTATCGAACCGACCGCAGACCATCCCTGGTGCCGTCTCGCCAGCGCCGAGTTCTCTTCGTCGGAAGAGTGGCGTACCCCGCTTCCCGCGCACGAGTTCCACTACTCCGAAATTTGCGGCTTGCCGGGCGACACTCGCTATGCCTATACGATGAAACGCGGGCATGGCGTCGATGGAACAAACGACGGCATCTTGCGCCACAATCTTCTGGCGTCATATACCCATTTGCGCAACACAACCGGCTGTCGCTGGCCGGCGCTTTTCCTCGATTTCGCAAGAACCTGTACCCCTTTGCCCGGAAAGAATGCCCCATGTTCACACTGACCCCCTCCGCCGCCGAACAGATCATCCGCGCCGCAGCAACGCAAAGCAATGGCGATAGTAAATCCAGCCTTCCCAGCCTGCGTGTTGCTGCCAAGATCGAAGAGGGCGAGATCGCCTACGGCATGGGATTCGACGACGAGCGGGATCACGACGCCGTATTCGAGTCCTGCGGCGTGACCCTCCTGATCGCCCCGCCCAGTCAGGAACTGCTGAATGGCGCCGTGCTTGATTTCGTCGAACTCAAACCGGGCGAATTCCAGTTCATCTTCATCCACCCGGAAAACTTGCCGGCCCGAGGCGGCTGCGCCAGTCACAGCACCGGATGCGGCAGTTGCGGCGGCGGTACAACGGGAGGCTGCAACTGACATGGCGTTCCAACTGCCAGCAAACATTCCCACCCGCGGTGCGGCTCAACCCGGCACGGTTTATCTGGTCGGCGCCGGTCCCGGCGATCCCGAATTGCTGACCCTGCGTGCCCTGCGCATCATTAGTGATGCCGACATTCTGGTGCACGACCAACTCGTCTCCGAGGCGATACTCGCCCTCGTCAATCCGGCTGCGGAACGCATCTATGCCGGGAAGCAGCGCGGCAATCACACTGTACCGCAGGACGACTTGAACCAATTACTGGTCAAACTGGCGCAAACCGGCCGCCGCATCGTCCGCCTCAAGGGCGGCGACCCCTACACTTTCGGACGCGGCGGCGAAGAAGTCGAAACCCTGCGCGAAAATGGCATCCCCTTCGAAGTCGTCCCGGGCGTTACTGCCGCCGCCGGGGTGGCTGCCTACGCCGGCATTCCCTTGACGCACCGCAATTACGCGCAGGCTTGCGTTTTCGTCACAGGCCATCTCAAAGATGGCAGCATGAACCTCGACTGGCCAGGACTGGCACGGCGACGCCAGACGGTCATCATCTACATGGGCCTGCATGGTCTTTCTTACCTGTGCGAGCAACTGGTCGCCCACGGCCTGCCACCGGACTGGCCGGCTGCCATCGTGCAGCAGGGCACCACGCCGAATCAGCGCACGGTCACTGGAACCCTGGCCACCCTGCCTGCACTGGCGGAATCCGCCAGCCTCAAACCGCCGACCCTGATCGTGGTGGGCGAAGTGGTACTTCTCAAAGACAAACTTGCCTGGTTCGAAACACTGTCATGACGCAGCACTTACCTTCATTACTACTTTAAGTAATGAAGGTAAGTCTCTGCAGTAAGGTTGCTTTTCTTTCCATATACTCTTAAGCTTGCGGTGAGTCATCCGTAAATAATGCTTAAGATCATGGCGACCCAGGATAGAGAAGCCCAATTTGTCGATATTGCCGACCTGCGCGTCGGTATGTTTGTCTATATCGATCTGGGCTGGATGAAGCATCCGTTTACCCTGAACAGCTTCAAGATCACCGCTCAGGATCAAATCGACACTCTGGTCAAGCTCGGCGTCGAACGGATTCGCTGGTCGCCTGAGAAAAGCGATCTCGTTCAGCCCGCCGCGGCCGAAGCACTCGATGAAGCCCCACTGGTGGGAACCCGTGATCAAGGACTCGTCGCGGCAGTGGCCGCCGATGTCGCCGCCCTCAACGAAAAACGCCAACAGCGTCGCCTGTTGCTGAACGCCCAACGCGAAAACCTTGAACACAGCGAACGGCAATTTGCCAGTGCGGCAAAATCCTATCGACAGATCCTCGACCTTGCTCGCAAGCAGCCTGAAGCAGCAAAAGCCCAGGCGACCGAGGTTGTGGGCGGCATGGTCGCGCAATTGCTTGATCAGGAAGAAACCGCGATCCGGCTACTATCCGAGAACATGGGCGAACGTGCATCCATGCACTCGATCAATGTATCGGTGATCTCCTTGCTGCTGGGGAAAGCGCTAAGACTCGATGCGGCCGCCCTGAGCACGGTCGGCACCGGCGCACTGCTGCACGATATCGGCAAACTCGACCTGCCGGAACGGCTACGCTGGCTAGACAATCAATTCAACCCGGCGGAACGCAAGATCTACCAGGAGCACGTTGGTCACGGCATCAAGATCGGCACAGCAATGAAGCTTCCTGCCGCCGTGCAGGAAATCATTGCCCAGCACCATGAGTTGGCCGACGGAAGCGGCTACCCGGCGCAAGCAACCGGGGACAAGATTGCTCTTCCGGTACGCATTGTGGCCCTGGTGAATCACTACGACAACCTGTGCAATCCCGGCAACCCGATTCAGGCGATCACACCGCACGAGGCGCTTGCACACATTTACGCCCAGATGAAGCGCCAGTTCGACAATGCCGTGCTGATGACTTTCATCCGCATGATGGGCGTGTACCCCCCGGGTTCGGTGGTGGAACTTTCCGATGGCCGATTAGCGCTGGTCGTATCGGTCAATTCCACACGCCCCTTGAAACCCAGCGTGGTCGTCTTCGACCCCAGCGTACCGCGTGCGGAAGCGCTGGTGGAAGACCTCGACAAGAACTCCGATTTGGGCATCCGCCGCAGTCTCAAACCCTTGCAACTGCCGAAATCAGCCTTGGATTACCTGTCGCCGCGCCAGCGCATGTGCTATTTCTTCGAGCGTGCCCGCAGCGCAGATTCCAGCGGACCAGGGACATGAAGCCCTCGATCTGGCAACCGCTGATCGAAGGCATGATCGAGGCGGTGTGGATCGTCGATGCGCTCGAACTCCGTGTTCTTGCCGTCAATCGCGCCGCACTGGCGCTCTTCGGTCATACAGCGGAAGGCATGATCGGCAAACCCGTGGTGGATCTGGTCGCCACCCCCGAAGACATCTACTTCTGGGAAGACGTCGCCGCCGGCCTGTCCGACCACATTCTTTCGGAAACCATCATCGTCAATGCCGCCGGTGTTTCGGTGCCGGTAGAGCGCAGCGTCAGCCGTATCACCCTGAACGACGCCGCCGCCATCTACGTGGTCGGCCTGCGTGATCAGTCGGCCGAACGGCGCGTCGAGGACGAACTGGAGAAACTGGTTGCGGAACTGCGCGCCACCCTCGAATCCACCGCCGACGGCATCCTTGTCACCGACCTCGAAGGAGCGATTCGTGGCTACAACCAGCGATTTGCGGAAATCTGGGATCTGCCGCAGGAGCTGATGACACAGCAGAACGATGCCGCCATCTACGGCAGAATGGCCCAGCAGGTTGCCGACGCCGCCACGTATGCGGCGCGACTCGCGGCAATTTCGCGCTCACCCCTGCTTGAAACCACCGACACGCTGCTGCTGCGCACCGGCAAGATGCTGGAACGCGTCACCCTGCCGCAATACGCGCGCGGCCGGCCGATCGGCCGCGTTTACTCCTATCGCGATATCACCCAGCGCCTCGCCGACGAAGCACGCCTCAAACTGGCCGCCAAGGTTTTCGAAGCCAGCCTGGACGCCATCTTCGTCACCAGTCCCGACTTCAAGCTGATCACCATCAACCGTGCCTGCGAACAGCTTACCGGCTTCCATCATGACGAACTGCGGGACAAGACCGCCTTCGACATCTTTTCCGGCAGCAGCGAGGCGGACAGTTTCCCGACCCGTTTGCGGCAGTATCTGGAAGCGCAGGGATTTTGGGAAGGAGAAGCCTGGCACCGCAACCGCAGCGGAACCACCATCCCTTGCCAGGCCTCGCTCATCAAGGTCACCGACGAATCCGGCAAGCTGCTGCACTACATCGGCTTCTGCAAAGACCTCTCGGAAGCGGTCAATGCACGTCAACGCATCAAGGAACTCGCCTACACCGACTCGCTGACCGGTCTGCCGAATCGCCTGATGCTGACGGAAAGACTGGAATTCACCCTCGAACTCGCCAAGCGCGAGCAGATGGGCTTCGCCCTGCTGTTCCTCGACCTGGACCGCTTCAAGCACATCAACGATTCGCTGGGCCACATGTTCGGCGACCGCGTGCTGATCGAGGTGGCCGAGCGCATCAAGGACTCCCTGCGTCAGGTCGACACCGCCGCGCGACTCGGCGGCGACGAATTCCTCGTACTGCTCCACCACGTCGACACGCGCGGCGCAGAGATCACTGCACGCCGCATCATCGAAAGCATGTCGCGTCCCTTCGAAATCGACGAGCTATCGTTCACGGTCACCTGCAGTATCGGCATTGCGCTCTATCCCGACGATGGCGACACGATAGACGACCTGATCAAGAACGCCGATGCGGCGATGTATCACATCAAGGAACGCGGCCGCGCCGGGTTCCGCTTCTATCAACGGCAAATGAATGTCGGGCTGCTGTCGCGCATGAAACTCGACCACGCCATGCGCCAGGCGCTCGCCGCCCCGCAGGCGGGAACCGGGTTTCGCCTGCACTACCAGCCGCAAGTTGACTTCGACAGCAAGCTCATCGTGGGCGCCGAAGCGCTGTTACGCTGGCGCGATGCCGAACTGGGTGAAGTGGCGCCCGGACAGTTCATTCCGATCGCCGAAGAATCGGGCGTGATTGTCAGTATCGGTAACTGGGTGCTCGACGAAGCAAGCCGCCAGTGCGCCGCCTGGCGCGGACGCGGATTCGGTCTGATCATGGCGGTCAACGTTTCGGCCTTGCAATTCCAGCAAGCGGATTTTGTCGACCGCATTCGCGATGTCCTCGCCGCACATGCGCTGCCGCCGCAGTCGCTCGAACTCGAACTCACCGAATCGATCCTGATCCACGACGCGGAAGAAACCCTGCGCAAGCTTCAATCGCTGGCCGCCTTGGGCGTGCAACTCGCCATCGACGATTTTGGCACCGGCTATTCGAGCCTGTCCTACCTGAAGCGCTTTCCGATCCACAAGCTGAAAATCGACCGTTCCTTCGTTCAGGATCTGCCGGACGACGAAAGCGACGCCGCCATCGTCAATGCCATCATCCAGATGGCCAAGTCACTGCGCATGAAAGTCATCGCCGAAGGAGTTGAAACCATCGAGCAAAGCGATTTTCTGGTGGCAGCCGCATGCAATGAATATCAAGGTTTTCTTTGCACTCCGGCGCTGGATGCGGAAAAGTTCGAGGACTTTGCCCTTAGTCACGGTCTGGCGAGCCAATCCGCGTCGTTCAAACTCCAGCCTGGCTAGCCACCCAGGCCTGACCCAGCGAGAGCCCGCCATCGTTAGGGGGCAGTACGCTGGCTTCGATCAGCACGATATCGCGATCGGCCAGTTCCGCGCGCAGCCTACCTGACAGCAAGCGGTTGAGCAGGCATCCCCCCGCCGCCACCACGCGACGTATCCCGCTACGCTGCGCGGCGGCTGCCACCCAGTCGGCCAAGGCGGCAGCGAGGGTGGCATGAAACCAGGCCGCGCCCGCCGCGGCATCTTCGCAGTCTTCGAGGTACGCCATGAAGGGCGACAGATCCAGCACCCCGTCGCGCAGTTGCCAACCCTCCGGCGCCGCCTCGACCCGGCCGTGCCGGGCGGCCAGGCCTTCGAGAAGCATCGCCGCTTGCCCTTCGAAACTCTGCCTCCGGCGCACGCCAAGCAATCCGGCAGCGGCGTCAAACAAGCGGCCGGCGCTCGACGTGAGCGGACAATTCAGCCCCCGTTCAAGCATCTGCGCCACCATGGGCGCTGCCGCTTCGTCGGCAAAGCGCGCCGGGATTTCCTTTCCTCGCCCCAGGACATGCAGCGCCGCCGCCGCCATGCGCCACGGTTCGCGCGCTGCCGCATCGCCGCCCGGCAAAGGCAGTGGCGCAAGATGACCGAGCCGTTCGAAGCTCGCCCCGTTGACGCACAGCAACTCCCCGCCCCATGCCGTCCCGTCAGCGCCGAGTCCGGTGCCGTCGAGCGCCAGACCAAGCACCGGACCTTCAATACCCTGCTCGGCGCACACAGCCGCGATATGCGCATGATGATGTTGCACCCCAATGGCCGGAATGCCGCGCTCCGCGGCAAAGCTCGCAGCGAAGCGCGTCGAGTGAAAGTCGGGGTGCAGATCGTGAGCCACCGCTTCCGGCGCGACATCGAGGATATGCAGCAGATGCGCTATGGTCTCCTCGAAGAATCCGCAGGCCGCCGCGTTGTCGAGATCGCCGATGTGCTGCGAGACGAAGGCCTCGCTGAAGTTTCCACAATTGCGCGTCACGCAGATCGTGTTCTTGAACCATCCGCCGACCGCCAACACCGACGGCACGGCACGCGGCAACTTGATGGCGCGCGGCACGTAGCCTCTGGCGCGGCGGACAAAACCCCCGCCAACACCTGCGCGGCGCACCGAGTCGTCGCAGCGCACCACGATGCCGCGGTCGTGCAGCAGGAAGGCGTCGGCAATGCCGGTCAGGCGCTGCAAGGCTTCGGCATTGTCGATGACCAGCGGCTCGCCATGCGGATTGGCGCTCGTCATTACCAGCACCAATTCCGGCGCGTCGTGGAACAACAGCGCCTGGATCGGCGTGGCCGGCAGCATCAGGCCGATCTCGCTCAAGCCTGGCGCGACGCCGGGCAGCAGCGCATCCGCTCCGGGCGTTTTCGGCACCAGCACAATGGGTCGCTCGGAACTTTCGAGCAATGCCAAGTCCTCCGAGGACGGACTTGCAAAACTCGGCGCTGGCGGGACGGCACCAGCCGGTTCCGCCGCGTTGATGTTGACGGCCCCCACCATGACGGCAAACGGCTTTTCCTCGCGCTGCTTGCGCGCACGCAGGGTCGCGACGGTCGCCGCGTGGGTCGCATCGCAAGCCAGATGGAAGCCGCCCAGCCCCTTGATTGCAACAATCCATCCGGCACGCAACAAACCCAGCGTTTGCACAATCGGGTCGCCATCGAGCGCCTTCCCCGCGGCATCGAGCAACTGCAACTGCGGTCCGCAATTGGGGCAGCAGGTCGTCTCGGCATGAAAGCGTCGATCCGCCGGATCGGTATATTCGCGCTGGCAATCCGGGCAGAAGGGAAACGGCGCCAAGCTGGTCTGCGGCCGGTCGTAGGGCAGACGCCGTGTCACCGTATAGCGCGGCCCGCAATGCGTACAAGTGATGAAGGGATGGCGATAGCGGCGACTGGCGGGATCGAACAGTTCTTCCAGGCATGCGCGGCACGGGGCCGTATCGTGGCCAATCGCCGTACTGACCTTGCCGCCGGTGCTTTCCACGATGGCAAAGCCGACCATGGCTTCCGCTCGCGCTTCCTGCACCGTCACCGCATCGACGCGCGCCAGCGGCGGCGCATCGGCGCGCAGCCGCCGCACCAGTTCATCCAGCGCGATAGTATTTCCCTGCGCATGAATCTCGACGCCGGCTGCATCGTTCTTCACCCAGCCCGTCAGCTCCAATTCCCGCGCCAGACGCCAGACGAAGGGGCGGAAGCCGACACCCTGAACGACGCCAGTTAC
>CAZAWN010000065.1:0-13831 GCA_964488825.1 uncultured Methyloversatilis sp.
AAGTGGTCGGCGCCGGCTACGAGTTCGCCCACAACGACGACTACGACCGCACCATGAAGGACATGGGCGACACCACGCTGATCTATGACGACGCCACCGGCCACGAGCTCGACGAGTTCGTCAAGGCGATGAAGCCCGATCTGATCGGTTCCGGCATCAAAGAAAAGTACGTCTTCCACAAGATGGGCTACCCCTTCCGCCAGATGCACTCCTGGGACTACTCCGGCCCCTACCACGGCTACGACGGCTTCGCCATTTTCGCCAAGGACATGGACCTGACGCTTAACAACCCGTGCTGGAAGATGTTCAAGGCGCCCTGGCTCAACCAGGCTGCCCCCGCTGAGCTGAAGGCTGCCTGAGTCCAAGCAACTATTCGATCAATCTTGTGCCCGCGTCCACAGATAGCTGGCCGGGCAAAGGAGACAGAAATGCAAGCAGTTGAAAAAATAAAGCCGTGTTTCCCCCTGTTCCGCGACAATGATTATGCGGGCATGATCAGCCGCAAACGGGAGCATTTTGAAGAGACTTCGTCCAAGGAGAAAGTCGATGAAGTCTTCAACTGGACCACGACCAAGGAGTACCAGGACCTCAACTTCAAGCGCGAGGCGCTGACCATCAACCCGGCCAAGCAATGTCAGCCGCTGGGCTCGGCGTTGTGCTCGCTGGGCTTCCACAAGACGCTGGTGTATATCCACGGCTCGCAGGGTTGCATCGCCTATTTCCGCACCTACTTCAACCGCCATTTCAAGGAGCCGATCGCCATCATCGCCGACTCGATGACGGAAGACGCGGCGGTGTTCGGCGGACAGAAAAACATCCACGAAGGACTGGCCAATGCCAAGGCGCTCTACGGCGCCGAGATGATCGCGATGTCGACCACCTGCATCGCCGAAGTGATCGGCGACGACCTCAACGCCTTCATCAACAACGCCAAGAAGGAAGGCAACGTCCCGCAGGACTTCCCGATTCCCTTCGCCCATACGCCGAGTTTCGTCGGCAGCCACGTTACCGGCTGGGACAACATGGAAGAGGGCATCCTGCGCTACTTCACCCTCAACACCATGGAGGGCAAAGAGCCGGGCAAGAACGGCAAGATCAACATCGTGCCCGGCTTCGAGACTTACCTCGGCAACTACCGCGTCATCAAGCGCATGTTGAATGAGATGGGCGTCGAGTACACGATGCTTTCCGATCCGGAAGAAGTCCTCGATACACCGGCCGATGGCGAGTTCCGCATGTATGCCGGCGGGACGACGCAGGACGAAGTGAAGGATGCCCCGAACGCCTATACCACCTTCCTGATCCAGCCGCTCGGCCTCGACAAGACCCGCAAATACGTCGAGAACACCTGGAACCATGAAGTGCCCAAGCTCAACATCCCGATGGGTGTGGAATGGACCGACGAATTCCTGATGAAGGTCTCGGAAGTCACCGGCAAGCCGATTCCCGCTTCCCTGCAACTGGAGCGCGGCCGTCTGGTCGACATGATGACCGACTCGCACGCCTGGCTGCATGGCAAGAAGATGGCGGTCTATGGCGATCCTGACTTCACCATGGGTATGGTCAAGCTGATGATGGAGTTCGGCATCGAGCCCACCCACGTCGTTTGCAACAATGGCAGCAAGAAGTGGGCGAAGACGATGGAGAAGTTGCTCGCCTCCAGTCCCTACGGTGCCAGCGGCAAGGCCTATCCCGGCGCTGATCTGTGGCACATGCGCAGCCTGTGCTTCACCGACAAGCCGGATTTCCTGGTCGGCAACAGCTACGGCAAGTACATCCAGCGCGACACGCTGCACAAGGGCGAGGAGTTCGAGGTGCCGCTGATCCGCATCGGCTTCCCGATCTTCGACCGGCATCATCTGCATCGTCAGACCACACTCGGCTACGAAGGCGCCATGCAGGTGCTGACGACGCTGACCAACGCGGTGCTGGAGCGTCTGGACGACAAGACGCGCGGCATGGGCACCACCGACTACAACCACGACCTCGTTCGATAGGAACAGTCATGGCCAACATCATGATCCGCCGCGGTGCAGAGGGATATGTGTTTTACATGCCCAAGCGCGATATCGAGGACCAGATCACCTCGATGGAATTCGATAGCCCGGAAAAGTGGGGCGGCGAGATCAAGTTGAAAAACGGTGGCTGCTATTTCATCGAACCGCAGCCCGCGCCCGAGCGTTTGCCTTACTCGGTGCGGGCGAAGCGGATTGATGGAGTGGAATGAGTGGCGTGGAATAAATTCAAGGAGATTCATCATGGCAATGAAGATTGTTCAGGCGGAATGCACTTCCTGCGGCGACTGCGTACCGGTGTGCCCGACCAAGTCGATCACCGAAAAGGGCAGCATCTACAAGATCAACAAGGAAACCTGCAACGAGTGCGACGACCAGGATTCGCCGAAGTGCGTGGCGGCCTGTCCGGCGGGTGATGCCTGTATTGTTTACGCATAGGCGGACACATCATGGACACTATGGGCCGTAGCATCCGCATCGCTTTTGCCACCGATACCGGTGAGTTGATCGACGGCCATTTCGGCGGCTGCAAGGCCTTCGTGATCTACGACCTGAAGCCTGCGGCGGTCGAGTTCATCACGGCCCGCTCAACGGTCGACGCAGATGAGGCGGAAGATCGCAACAAGGCGCGCGCCGAACTGATCGGCGATTGCCAGATCGCCTGTTTCCAGTCGATCGGCGGGCCGGCCGCCGCCAAGGCGGTGCGCGCCGGGGTGCACCCCATGAAGGTTGTGCCAAATACGCGGATTGACGACATGCTGCTGCGCCTGCAGGGGGCATTGCAGCATCCGCCCCCCTGGCTGGCCAAGGTAATGGGAGTCGAGGCGGCTTCGCTGATGCCTTATCGGGAACTCGTCGGGGTCGAGGAAGAATGAGCCCGTGCGTCACTCCCGACTACCTCGACGCCGTGCTGGCCTATGTTGCCGCCAGCCCATTGCGTACCTATGAAGCCCTGGTGCAGGCGCTGCGCGAAACCTATCCCGGCCGCCACATTTCGGTCTGCAGCGAGGACGATGTGTCGCCGCGGCTATCTCCGGCAGCGGAAAACAAGGTCTGCCAGATCTACTATGTGGCTACCGGCGATCATTGCCTCAGCCTCACCAATGATGTAGCAGCCGCCACCGGCATTGTCGTGGCGCTGTGCGATAGAGACGACTGAAGGCATGGAGCTTACGCATGGCCATATCCCTCGCCAATAACCTTCCCGACCTGACGATCCTGTCGAACCTGGTCGCCGAACACTGCATACAGGTTCCGGTGGCTCAGGGGCCGGCTGCGCTGGCTCGCGAACTGGCGCGCCTGGCGCCGCAACTGAGCTTTCGCGCCGTCCTGGCGCGCGGTGGTTGGTACCGCCTGGGCGGCGTGATTGACGCGCAAGGTCGCCATATTGCTACCGACGTCGAACGCTGGGCGGCGGAAGAACTGGAGCGATGCGACGAGGATCTGGCCGCCGTGGCGCACGATCATGCCGACGCTGCGCTGCGTGCTACCCGTCTGAACGGCAAGACGCATTACTGGGTGGCACGCATCGGCAGCGGCGCTGCGGACTTTATCCAGATCGATATCGAAGAATTGCAGGAAGTGGTGTGCCATGTCCTGTTTCCGGACGGCGAAGTACCGGGCAGCATCGAGGAACTGGTCGATCCGCGCGAGGCCTGTCCGGGCGCGCAGATGGCCTTGGGCGTACCTTTCTATACTCTGAGGCGGCTGACCCATATGGCGGAGTTTCTCGCCGGCATGCGCCAGCAGAAGCCGGAACCGCAACCGATCCATCGTTTTATCGAGGCCTGGGAGCAGAGTACGGCGAGCCATACTACGGAATTCAGTAACCACTGGGTGTTGGCGGTGCGCGAGCATCTCGACCGCTATCGCCAGCCGATACGCAGTGCCACGCCGGTCGCCGCGTTGAACGGGGCCGCACCGCGGTTCGATGGCGGTTTCGGCGCCCGCGGGCTTCCGCTGGCCGAGGCCCTGCAACGTTTCGACCGGCAGATTGGTTACCCGATGGCTTGGTTCTTTCATATGATCACCACCAAGAGCGTGCCCCATGCCGTGGCCACGGTCGTCATCGAGGATGTGCAGGGCGGATTCAGTTATCTGCCGGACCGTGACGTACAGGTGGTGCGCGACTGGCTGCATCGTCCCTACAGTTTCTGAGATGGCCAGGCGCGAAGCGAGTTGCCCCTTGTGCGGGGCGAAGATGCATGCGGCGCAGGTGCTGGATGCCTGCGAGGAACTGGTCGACGCCGGGGTGCTCGGTTGCCATTGCCCATTCTGCCAAGGCTATTTCGAGATGTGCCCCGGTGCCGACGTAATCGAGATCGGCTATGTGCGCAACGGTCGTTTCGATGGGGTCGTGACGCTGCCGGCCGCAGGGCTGACGGTTTTGCGTGATACGGCAACAGGGGCGCTGCGGGTCAGGATGGCAGAGCGGGCCTGGACATTCAGGGAGTAGTCAGAAGTTCTTCCGGCAGGCAACCGATCGGCACGCCGAGTGATTTTTCCTCGCCGGTTTCGAAACGCACCAGATAAATGTCCTGTTGCGGCGAAAACCATCTCGCCCATGTCGAATTTGTTCATCGTCATCTCCTTCAAAGTTCTCGTTTCAGCAATTTGCGCCGTACCACCATCGCCGACTTTTCGAAGCCGAGCTTCGCGTAGAAGTCAAGGGCAGAGGTGTTGTCCTCATCCGCCAGCAGCGTGATTCGCCCCATGCCCTGGGCCTTTGCCCAGGCGAACACATGTTCGACCAGATGGCGGCCGAGACCGTTGCCACGCTGGGCCTTGCTGACGATCACATCTTCCAGCAACACGACCGGTGTGCCCAAGGCTGTGCTGACGGTGATCAAAGCATTTGCCATGCCGGACACTTTGCCGTCGATGCGCAGCACGAACAGGCGACCGATGGCCGGAGTCTCGAGAATGGCCTGCAGCCCGGCCAGCTGGTGTTCCCTTTGTGGCTGGAAGTCGCTCTCCAAGGTGAACAGCTCGTGCAGCAGATCGGCCATCGCGGGCAGGTCTTGTGGTGTGGCGAAGTCGATGGTTGGGTTCATGACAAGATCAGCTCGGTCTGCACAATTTAGGGGCGGGAGGCGCACCAGATCGGTGAATGGATGAGGGCGCTCATACATCGAATGAACACGAAGGGCCACTAACGCTTGATAGGCAAAGGCCATGCCAGCTCATGTCGGGGTGGCGTGGATATTGCGTGATATCGGCATGATAAAAATTGCTGCTCTGCTCGGACGATTTTCCGTATCGCACAAACTGCTGCTGATCTATCTGCTCGACCTGACTGCGGTCATCTTCATTACCTCGATCCTGATCGAAGAAAAGTTCATTGCCATTAACTTCGCCCGCAAGGAGATCGCCGGCAATGCCTATATCGTCAGTGTGCGCGATGCCTTGCAGGCAACAGTGGCTGCCCATGACCGTGTGCCCGGGACGGATCTTGCACCGCTGCGAGAGGGCGTACGCCAGGCTGAGGTCGTGCATGGGGACGGTATGGCGACGGCAGAACTGGCAGCCGCGTTCGATGCCGCGCTGGCGGGGCTGACAGGCAGAAAGGACTTGAATGTTGGGAGTCATCAGGCCTTTCAGCATGGTCGCCGTTTGCTGTCGCGCATCGGCGACCAGTCCAACCTGATTCTCGACCCCGATCTCGACAGCTACTACACCATGTCGCTGACGCTGCTGCGCTTTCCCGAGCTGTTGGAGCAGTTGCTGAACTACGACATGCTCGCCAGCGGCGGCGATCAAACGCAATATCTGATCGCCCAAGGCCGCTTGGCCGCCTTGCGGGAGGGCATCGAAGCCGATTACCGCGCCGCTTACGCCGGCAATCCATCACAGACCCTGATCAAGCAACTTGATCCCACGCGCGAACGCTTGCTGGATGCCCTGCATGCCTTGCTCGATGTGCAGGCCACGTCCGCAGCCCCGTTGCTTGCTGCGCGCGCGCAAGCGCTGGCGGCAACGCAGGCCGCCTGGCAAGAGACTGCCATGAGCCTTGATGAGCTGCTACGGGCGCGCGTCGATCTGTTGTTCAAGCGCATGTGGCTGCATTTGGGCATGGCAGCAGGCTTGCTGGCCTTGATCCTGTTCCTGGTGTTCTTCGTCGCTCGCCAGATCGCCTTGCCCTTGCGCCGACTGGCACTGGTGGCGGATCGTGTGCAAGCGACCAACGATTACACATTGCGCGCTAGCTGGGATAGCCGCGACGAGATCGGGCAACTCGTTACCGGTTTCAACACCATGCTGGAGCGCCTCGACCGCGAGCGAATCGTCCAGCAGGAGCTGGCTGCCCAGGCACGGGCGGCCGCCGCCCAGCAGGAATTGCTCGAGGCCATTCCGATTCCGCTCCTGGTGACCAGCGTGCCGGAACACCGTGTATTGCATGTCAATGCACACGCCTCCGCCTGGGTCGATGCCGGAAAGGAAGACCCATGGGGCGTCGCCCTCGAACGCGGGGCGCGGGCGCGTTTCTTCCAGCGCTTGGCAGACGAAGGGGCAGCGCAAGAGTTCGAAGTCCGCTGGAACAGCCCACATGGACCGGCCTGGGCGTTGTTGTCTGCGAATCGGCTGAATTATCAGGGCCAGGATGCGGTGCTGACCACGTTTGCGCCGATCAACACCATCAAGCGCCTCGAAGCGAGTTTGCGCCTGTGGGCGACCATCTTCGAGGCAACCTCGGAAGGGATTCTGGTCATCGACCGGCAGAACGTCATCCTGCTGGCCAACACGGCACTGGCGCGTGCCAGCGGTTATCGTATCGACGAGATGCTGGGGCGCGATCCCGAATTCCTGCAGCCACCTGCCGCAAGCAACGAAACGCATCCCGGTATCGTCGAACGGGTCGCCGCCGCAGGTTCCTGGCAGGGCGAATTGTCGCTGCGGAAAAAGAACGGCGAGGTTACGCCGCACTGGTTGGTGCTCAACACGGTTCGCGACGAGCAGGGCGAACCAAGTCATGTCATTGCGCTGTTTGTGGATATCAGCGAACGCAAGGCGCAGGAGGAAAAAATCCGCCACCTGGCCCATCACGATGCGCTGACGGGACTACCCAATCGATTGTTGTTTGACGAGCGCCTGCGCATGTCGCTGCAGCAAGCTGATCGCCACCAGGAGCGTGTTGCCCTGTTGTTCATTGACCTTGATCGCTTCAAAAACATCAACGACTCGCTCGGCCATCATGTTGGCGACGGTTTGTTGCAATCCGTCGCCAAGCGGCTGACCGAGGTGGTACGCGCCGGCGATACAGTCTGCCGTCAGGGTGGCGACGAGTTTGTCGTCATCCTCAATGCGGTCGCGGACGTGCAGGAAGTTGCCCACATCGTCGAGCGCCGCCTGATTCCACTCGTGTTACAGACGCATCAGGTTTGTGACGTAGCGCTGCACATCTCGTGCAGTGTGGGCATCGCGATCTATCCGGACGATGCTGCCGACATGGATACCCTGATGCGCCATGCCGATGCCGCGATGTATAGCGCCAAGGCCAGCGGCCGCAACAATTTCCAGTTCTTCAGTGCCGAGATGAACCGCGATGCGGTCGAACGGCTCAACATCGAAACGCACCTGCAGCGTGCGCTGGAAAATCGCGAACTGGAGCTGCATGTTCAGCCGATCGTCAATTGTCAGAGCGGTGCGGTGGTATCTGTTGAGGCCTTGCTGCGCTGGCGTCAGCCGGCACTGGGCAACATTCCACCGACCCGCTTCATTCCGATCGCCGAGGAAAACGGCCTGATCCACGACATCGGGCGCTGGGCGCTGGTTGAAGCCTGTCGTCTGCACCAGCACTGGCAAGCCTCGGGGCTGGGACGGTTGCCGATCGCCGTCAACGTCTCGGCGGTACAGTTTCGCCGGGGCGATTTTGTCGATATCGTGCGTACGGTACTCGCCGAAAGCGGCATGCCCGCCGAGTTCCTGCAACTCGAACTGACCGAGTCGCTGATGATGACCGAAAGCGAGCGCAATCTCGCCGATATCCAGCGTCTCAAGTCGCTGGGCGTCGGGCTGTCACTTGACGATTTCGGCACCGGGTATTCCAGTCTCAGCTACTTGCACCGCCTGCCACTCGACAAACTGAAGATTGACCGCAGCTTCGTGCGCGACATGATTGACGATCCGGCCGACATGGCGATCACTCGCGCCATCGTCAACCTCGGTGGCACCCTCGGACTGCGCGTGGTCGCTGAAGGCGTCGAGCACACCGAGGAACTCAAGGCGCTCCGCGCGCTGGGTTGCGATGAAGTGCAGGGCTATCTGTTTTCCCGGCCACTGCCTGCGCACGAACTGGCGGCATGGTTAACAGCGTTTCGTGCGGCACCGTGGCACGGCACGGCGGTCAGCGGTGACGATGGCGGCGATGGGTGGGGTCATGCGTTCAGCCCAGCAAGGCCACGGCCTTGACCTGCGCCCAGACTTTGGTGCCCGGCGCGAGTTCCAGCGCGGCGGCGGAACGGCGCGTGAGACGCGCGAGCAGCGACGACAGGCCATCCGTCTCGGTGCGCGCCAGCAGCAGCGCCGGATGCGCGTCGTCAGCGAGTTCGCGCACCGTGACGCGGAAATGGTTGAGGATGCTGGTGCCGCTCGGCTCCGCACGTGAGAGACTGACGTCGCGCGCCAGCACACGCACGCGCAGACCTTTGCCGACGGGATGGCCCTCGTCGCGGACCCACAGGCTGCCGCCGGAAAATTCGACGCGGGCGAGGTGCCATGTGGGGTCGATCTCGGCCACGGTCGCGTCGAGTACCACGCCGGCGTCCTCGCCGAGGCGAATGGGCAAATCCGCGCGCGCCAGCGTTTCGGCCAACGGTCCCGCCGCGACGACGCGGCCGCCATCGAGCGCAACGATGTGGTCGGCCAGCCGCGCCACCTCGTCCGGGGCGTGGCTGACGTAGAGCACGGGAATCTTCAATTCCTCGTGCAGGTTTTCGAGATAGGGCAGGATTTCCTTCTTGCGCGCGAGGTCGAGCGCGGCGAGCGGTTCGTCCATCAGCAGCAGGCGCGGTTGCGTCAGCAGCGCACGGGCAATCGCGACACGCTGGCGCTCACCGCCGGAGAGACGGTCGGGCTTGCGGTCGAGCAGGTGGCCGATGCCGAGCAGTGCCACGATATGCGAAAAGTCGGCGCTGGCGGGACGGCCATTGCGTCGCCGGATGCCGTAATCGAGGTTGCCCTGCACCGTGAGGTGCGGGAACAGGCTCGCCTCCTGGAACACGTAGCCGAGCGGCCGTTGGTGGGTTGGCAGAAAACTGGCTTCGTCCTGCCAGACTTCGTCATCGAAGACCAGCCGTCCACCGGGCACGCACTCCAGCCCGGCGATGGCGCGCAGCAGCGTGGTCTTGCCCGAACCGGACTGGCCGAACAGTGCGGTAACGCCGGTACTTGGCAGGCTCAAGCCGACATCGAGCGTGAAGCCCGGATAGTCGAGTTTGAAACGGGCCTCGATCATGGCCGCCGCCTTGCCGGATTCAAGGTGTAAAGCGCCAGCAGCACGATGAAGGAGAAGGCCAGCAGGATGCCCGAGAGCACGTGGGCATTGCCGTACTCCATCGCCTCGACATGGTTGTAGATTGCCATCGAGACGACCTGTGTCTTGCCCGGAATGTTGCCGCCGATCATCAGCACTACGCCGAATTCGCCAACGGTGTGGGCAAAGCCGAGAATGGCAGCGGTCAGAAAGCCGGGCTTGGCCAGCGGCACGGCGACCGTGAAGAAAGCGTCGAGCGGTTTGGCGCCGAGCGTCGCGGCGACTTCGAGCGGCCGCTCGCCGATGGCCTCGAAGGCATTTTGCAGCGGCTGTACGACGAAGGGCATCGAGTAGATCACCGAGGCGACGACGAGGCCGGTAAAGGTAAAGGGCAGCAGGCCGAGGCCGAGGCTTTGCGTCAGCGCGCCGACCGGACCCTCTGGCCCCATCAGCACCAGCAGGTAGAAGCCGAGCACGGCGGGCGGCAGCACGATGGGCAGTGCGACCACCGCGCCGATCGGCCCCTTCCACCCCGAACGCGTGCGGGCCAGCCACCAGGCGATCGGGGTGCCGATGATCAGCAGCAGGATGGTGGTAAGGCCGGCCAGCTTGACGGTGAGCCAGATGGCCGTGAGGTCGCCGGGATTGAGCATTTATAGATCGTACCCGTAGGACCGGATGACCGCCTTCGCCTTGTCGCCCTGGAGGAACTTCATCAGGGCTTCTGGCGCGGGTTTGCCTTTTCCCGCATTCAGCACGATGGCGTCCTGCTTGATGGGCTGGTAAAGGTTTGCCGGAACGACCCAGGCGGAGCCTTCGGTGATCCGGTTGTCCTTGGACACCTGGGACAAGGCAACGAAGCCCAGCAGCGCATTGCCGCTCTTGACGAACTGGTAGGTCTGGCCGATGTTCTCGGCAGTGACGAATTTTCCAGCGAGGCCATCATGCACACCGAGCTCCTTCATTGCCTCGAAGGCGGCGGCGCCGTAGGGCGCAAGCCTGGGATTGGCGAGCGCGAGGTGGTCGAATCCGCCGCGCTTCAGAACCTCGCCCTGGGCGTCGACGATGGCCGGTTTGGCCGACCACAGGACGAGTTTGCCCTTGGCGTAGGTGAATTGCGAAGCGGCGATGGCAGCGCCCTCCCCAGCCAGTTTGCTTGGCGTCTCGTCGTCGGCAGACAGCAGGATTTCGAATGGAGCGCCGTTCCTGATCTGGGCGTAGAACTTGCCGGTGGCGCCGAAGGCGAGCACCGCCTTGTGGCCGGTGGCTTTCTCGAAGTCGGCGGCGATCTGCTTCATCGGCGCAGCGAAGTTGGCAGCGACGGCGACCTGGACTTCCTCGGCCAGCACGGCGGTAGAACTCAGTGCTACAAGCAGGGCAAACTTGATTTTCATGATCAGTCTCCTTTCATGTGGGTACGGCGAGAATGACATGGGACGCCTTGATGAGCGCGCAGGCGCGCTTGCCTTCGGCGAGTCCAAGTTCTTCGACGCTGTCGTTGGTGATCGTGGAGACGACGAACTTGCCGCCGGGCAGTTCGATCACCACCTCGGCGGTGACTGCTCCCACATGGCAGCGCACCACGATGCCGCACAGGCGGTTGCGCGCGCTGGTCTTGAAGTTTTCGTCCGTCGTAAGGATCACCCACGGCGCCTTGATGAGTGCGTAGGCCTCCACGCCGGGCTGCAGGCCAAGGTGCGCGGCACTGTTCTGGGTGATGACGGCGGCGAGCTCGTCGCCGCCGCCGATGTCGAGGATCACCTCGGCGTTGATCGGCCCGCTTTTTACGGATACCACCTTGCCGAGATACTGGTTGCGTGCGCTGGTTTTCATGTCGAATCTCCTGACGATCTGGTAGTACTGCTCGAAGTCATCCATGATCTGCCCCAGAGCTGACAGTACCTTCTCACGTTCCTTTTCCAGCCGGCGGTAGGCGCCGACCACGCGCCGGCCGTAGGTTGTCAGGCTGGTGCCGCCGCCATGACGGCCACCGACGTGACGTTCCACCAGCGGGTGTTCCGACAGGTTATTCATGGCTTCGACGGCCTGCCACGCAGCCTTGTAGCTCATGCCCATGTCGGTCGCGGCGGTCGAAATCGAGCCGGAACTGTCGATGCGTTCGAGCAGTTCCAGATGATCCCAGCGGCGTCCCCGGCTGAAGTTGGCCAGCCCGGCAGGAAGGGATTTGACGTTTGAAGTTGCAGTCATTTGGGTTTCCTTGTGGAGGCAAACCGACAATAGAATCGATATTACCTCACGCTACATAGCGCTAGCAAAAACAAGGCCCAATCGGGTTTCTCGTTGGACGATCAGGGGAACTCCGGGCCGAAACAAACGGAATAGTCGCAACATTCGGCGCAATGGGGCGACTTGCAGATCGGTACGTCGGCGCGGGCGCACAGTTCGCGGTAGAAGAACTTCTTCCATTTCATGTTGCCGGTGTTTTTTGCAGCGAGGGCAGGGAAGTTCTCGCGCAGCAGGTGCGACAGGGCTTCACGGTCGGGCAGTCGCATGTCCTGCCAGAGATGGTTTTCGCCCATCGATGCTTTCGCGATGGCGTGGCAAAGCCGCAAGGTTGCGGCGCTGTCGTCGCTGCGGTAGTCCATCAGCAGGGCGACGATGTCCTCGTACTCGTTGTCGATCGAGTTGAGGGGGCGGGCGGCGACGACGCGCGGCGCCCAGACGACGTGCTCGAATACGGTTTGCATGGCGTCCTCCAATATGTGGGTGCGAGATCGGTCTCGCAAACCCCATGCCACGCCCCGATTGGCCTGATATACAGGCGCATGGCCTCGCTTCGCCAACGCTCATTGTCGCAAATGCGACAACACGCCAGTCCGCGCGATCCTTGTCGAAACAGATGCTTAGGCATGGCACACGGTTTGCACTAGGAAGATCGAGAGGACCGTCCATGAAAGCTGCCGCCCAGATCGCCGAACTGCTCAATGAACCCGCCTGCGCTCACAACGCGAAGGAGAAATCCGGCTGCGCCAAGCCCAAGCCCGGCGCCACCGCCGGCGGCTGTGCCTTCGACGGCGCGCAGATCGCGCTGCTGCCGATCGCCGACGTTGCCCACATTGTGCATGGCCCGATTGCCTGTGCCGGCAGCTCGTGGGACAACCGCGGGACAAAAACCACCGGGCCGACGTTGTTCAGAATCGGCATGACCACCGACCTTACCGAGCAGGACGTGATCATGGGGCGCGGCGAAAAGCGCCTGTTCCATGCCATCAAGCAGGCCATCGACGACCACGCGCCGGCCGCGGTGTTCGTTTATTCCACCTGCGTCACCGCGCTGATCGGCGACGATCTCGAAGCGCTGTGCAAGGCCGCCTCGGAACATTACGGTGTGCCCGTGGTGCCGGTCGATGCGGCCGGCTTCTACGGTACCAAGAACATGGGCAACCGCCTCGGCGGCGAGGCGATGTTCAAGTACGTGATCGGCACGCGCGAGCCCGATCCCGTGCCGACGAATGTGCAACGCCCCGGCATCCGGGTGCATGACATCAATCTGATCGGCGAATACAACATCGCCGGCGAGTTCTTCCACGTGCTGCCACTGCTCGACGAACTCGGCCTGCGCGTTCTCTCCACGCTCTCGGGCGACGCACGCTTTCGCGAGGTGCAGACCATGCATCGCGCCGAAGCCACGATGGTTGTCTGCGCCAAGGCCTTGCTCAACGTGGCGCGCAAGCTGAAAGATACTTATGGCGTGCCCTTCTTCGAGGGCAGCTTCTACGGCGTGCGCGACATGTCGCAGGCGCTGCGTGATTTCGCTGCGCTGCTCAACGATCCCGACCTCAGCGCGCGCACCGAGGCGCTGATCGCGCGCGAAGAGGCCAAGGCCCATGCCGTGCTGGCACCCTGGCGCCAGCGCCTGACGGGCAAGCGCGTGCTGCTCTACACTGGCGGCGTCAAGTCATGGTCGATCGTTTCCGCTCTGCAGGATCTCGGCATGGACGTCGTCGCCACCGGCACGAAAAAATCCACCGAGGAAGACAAGGAACGCATCCGCGAGCTGATGGGCCCGGACGCGAACATGATCGAGGACGGCAGCCCCAAGGCGCTGCTCGGCGCGTACAAGGATCTGCGCGCCGACATCCTCATCGCCGGTGGCCGCAACCTCTACATGGCGCTCAAGTCGCGCATTCCCTTCCTCGATATCAACCAGGAACGCGAATTCGGCTACGCCGGTTACGCCGGCATGCCCGAGCTGGCGCGCCAACTGGCGCTGACCATCGAGAATCCGGTCTGGGCAGCGGTGAAGAAGCCCGCGCCGTGGGCGAGCGACAAGGCGGCTGGTACGCCGGTTGCGGCTTGAAAACTCGGCGCTGGCGAGACGGCA
>CAZAWN010000066.1:0-13736 GCA_964488825.1 uncultured Methyloversatilis sp.
TGCCGTCCCGCCAGCGCCGACTTTGCGTGCTCCGCCGCCGGGCCTCATTCGGCATAGAATGACCAGCGCCCGTCCGGGGGACAAAGTCCTTGCATTGGACTCGGGCCGAATTTGAACTGGCGCCGCTTTCCGGGGAGAGAATAGATGGCCAGGCTTGCCGTGGTGGACGACAATGCGGTGCAACGACGTTTGTTGTCCGCGCTGCTGGAAAAATCGCACGAGATTGCAGCCTTTGCCGGCGGCGAGGAACTGCTGGCGGCGCTGGAAGCGGGGGCGACGTTCGATCTGGTGTTGCTCGATATCGAGATGGGCGGCATCGACGGGTACGAAACCTGCCGCCGGCTGCGCAATCGGGAAGCGCATGCCGGCCTGCCGGTGATCTTCGTTTCGGCCCACGAACAGGCGCCCGAGCGCGTGGCCGCCTACGAGGCGGGTGGCGACGATTTTGTCGTCAAACCGGTTTCCGCGCATGAGTTGACGCACAAGGTCGATGCCCTGCTGCAACACCGCGCCGAACTGGCGGCGCTGTCCGATCAATCGCGCATGGCCCAGCAGGTAGCGTTTACGGCCATGACCAGCATGGGTGAATTGGGCGTGCTGATGGACTTCATGCGGCGTTCGGCGTGCTGCACCCATGCCGGCGAAGTTGCCGAGGCGCTGCTCGCTGCGCTCGAGGCGTATGGCCTGCAGGGTGCGGTGCAGATCCGCCAGGCCGGTGGCACGCTCGACCGCGTCAGCCAGCAGCAGGCCGCGCCGCTTCAGGCGGCCGTGATGGCCTCGCTGCGCGACATCGGCCGGGTGTTCGTGTTCGGCACGCGCGGCATCGTCAATTACGAACATGTTTCCCTTCTGGCGAGCAATCTGCCGGCCGATGACGAAGATCGCCTCGGCCGGCTGCGCGACAATCTTGCCCTGCTTGCCGAAGCGGGTGAAACCCGCCTCGCGGGACTGGCCGCGGCAGAGCAGGTGGGGCTGCTGCAGACCGATGCCGGCCGCACGCTGGACTCCCTGCGCGCCACGCTCGCCCAGGCGACGGCGCGCGCGCAACGGGCGCGCGAACACAACCAGCAGCATTTGACGGATTTGCTGGATACGCTGATGGGCCTGATCGAGAGCTACAACGTGACGGAAATACAGCGCGATACCCTGCGCGACATGATTCATGAAGGTGTGGAGGAGTCGCACCGCCAGCAGGAGGAGATGATGCTCGCGGAAGGCGAATTTGCTCATGTGATCGCGCTGCTTGAAAAACTCGCTGACAACAAAATATAGAGGCCTCGACCCCAGGAGACTCCGATGAACGATACACAAGACAACGAAAACGACGGCCGCCTGTCCTTCAAGGAGGCGGTGGTATTGGCCCTGCAGCAGCGCCAGGCGAGCTTTTGCGCCATGCCGGTATTCGGCGACCGTACCGATGACGAGGAACAGACCGCTGAAGGTGCGCGCATTTTTGTCGTGGAACCGGATGGCGAAGGCGACTGGCAACTGCGTTTCATCGCCGGCCCGTTTTTTTCGAATGCCTATGCGGCCAACGAAATTGTCGCGCCCGAAGAGGTGCCTGACAACGTGCGGGAGTTACGCTATCTGCCGACGCGCATCGAGGAGCACTGGTACGACGAACAGATTCAGGTGCTGATCCAGAAGCTGGTGCAGGGCAGCGGCATCGCGGCGCAGATGCCCGATTACGAGCACATGCCGACGCCCAAGGCCGAGGAGCAAACGGTTTTTCCGGTGAATTTCATCGGTCGCTCCGGAGAAAAGGCCAACTGACCCTCTAGCTGGAGGTTTTGACCTCCCGCGGCAGGCGCTAAGATGGCTCCGACATTACGATGGAGCCATGCCATGAATCAGGATAACCGCGGAACACGAGCCGCAACCCCCGACCTCGACTGGAGCCAGGTGCGCGAGACCGTGCTGATGCTCGAACTGGCCGCCGGTCAGGTGGAGGCGGCAATGAAGGATTCGAACAGTTCGGTAGAGGTATTGGCCGATACTTTCACCTCGCTGGCCGACACGCTCCAGCATATCGATGCCGCGGTAGGCACGTTGCCGGACACGGTTGGCAATGGGCAGGTGAAGGCGGAAATTCTGGCGGATACCCAGCTGGTGGCGCAGAAGGTGCATCAGGCCATCGTCGCCTTCCAGTTTTACGACAAGCTGGTGCAGCGCCTCGATCATGTTTGCACCAGTCTGGCCGGGCTTTCCCATCTGGTGACCGATCGCAGTCGCCTCTACAGCCCCTTCGAATGGAAAGCTTTGCAGGAAGAGATTCTCGCCAAGTACACCATGGTCGAGGAGCGCGCCATGTTCGAAGCCGTGCTCAACGGCGCTACCGTCAAGGAAGCGCTCGAAACCTATATGACGGTACGCATGCAGGAGGTGGAACAGAGCGGCGGAGAGATCGAGCTGTTCTGATCACACACCCCAGACCACGGGCTTCTTCTCCTGCAAGGCGAGCTTGAGCATCGCCAGCAGGGGCAGCGCCCGCTGGGTCAGGCTGACGGCCGGGCGGATGGCGGCTCCCGCGCCGCCTTCCCCGCTTTCGACGCCGCGTTCTTCCTGTTGCACGAGGCGGCGATGCTGCTCCTTGTCAGCCGTGATGGCCGCTTCCAACCGGGCGATGGCTGACGGCAGTTGTTCGATGGTGACGATGCCCGTGTCGTCGGCCGGCTTGCCCATCAGTTCCATCATGCGCCGGGCAACATCGCCGAAGTAGATGACGTCGGCCGTGGCGGCGGATTTGAAGGTGACGATCGTGCCCATTTCAGAGCAACCGGTCGGCCGAATAGGCGAGGTGTCCTTCGGTCAGGGTGTAGCGTACTTCGCCGCAAAGTTCATGGCCGAGGAAGGGCGTGTTCTTGCCCTGGCTCTTGAGCCGCTCGCGGCTGACGACGAATTGGGCGGATGGATCGAAAATGCACAGATCGGCGACGGCCCCGGCAGCGATACGGCCGCAGCCAGACGAGAGACCGAGGATGCGCGCCGGGTCGCTGGTGATCTTCGCCAGCGCTTGCGCCAGCGGGATTTGCCGCGCTTCCGCCCATTTCAGAGTGAGCGGCAGCAGCAGTTCCAGGCCGGTTGCGCCGGGTTCGGCTTCGTCGAAAGGCAATTGCTTGGCGTCGTCGTCGACCGGGGTGTGGTCGGAGATCAGCGCATCGATGCTACCGTCGGCCAGTCCCTCGGCCAGCGCATCGCGGTCGGCGGCTGAGCGCAGCGGCGGGTCGAGTCGGGCATGGGCATTGAAGAAGCCGATATCGTGATCACACAGAAGTAGATGGTTGATAGTGATGTCGCAGGTCACGAGCAGTCCGTCGGCGCGCGCGGCGCGGATCAAGGCCAGGCCGGCGGCGGAGGAAACGCGGCGGATATGCAGGCGCACGCCGGTTGTCTTGGCCAGTTGCAGGATGGTAGCCAGAGCGATGGTTTCGGCTTCCACGGGGATGCCCGTCAGCCCCAGTCGTGCGGACACGGCGCCGTCGTGGGCGACGCCGCCCTTGGTCAGGTGGGCATCCTGCGCCTGCAGCCAGACCGGGAAGAAAAACGTGGCCGCATATTGCATGGCACGCATCAGCACTTGGGTGTCGACCATCGAGACGCTGGCCTGGCCGAAGGCAATGCAGCCGGCCTCGGCCAGTTCGGCCATTTCGGTGAGGCGCTTGCCTTCCAGTCCGATGGTCAGGGCGCCGAGCGGATGCACCTGGGGGAAGCCCGGCTGGCGGGCGCGGTATTTGAGCATTTCGACGAGGCCCGGTTCGTCGAGCGGCGGATCGGTGTCGGGCGGACAAACCAGGCGCGTGATGCCGCCGCTGGCGGCGGCGGCCATCTCCGATTCGAGCGTCGCCTTGTATTCGCAGCCCGGTTCCCTGAGGCGCGCGGACAGGTCGATCAGGCCGGGACAGACGATGCAGCCGGTGGCATCCAGCACCGCCTCGGGCTGAAAGCTGCGCGGCGCCGTCGCGCCCACGCCGACGATCTTGCTGCCGGCGACAAAGACGCTGGCCGGCTGGTCCAAGCCGCTCGCCGGATCGACGACGCGGCCATTGCGAATTTCGATTTTCATTGCGTCGTTCCTCCTCCGCCCAACATGCTCATCACCGCCATGCGCACCGCGATGCCGAAAGTCACCTGCGGCAGGATCACCGCCTGCTTGCCGTCGGCGACGGCGGAATCGATCTCGATGCCGCGATTCATCGGGCCGGGGTGCATGACGATCGCGTCGGGCTTGGCCAGTGCGAGCTTTTCCGGCGTCAAGCCGTAGGATTTGAAATACTCCTGGGGGCTGGGCAGCAGCGCGCCCTGCATGCGTTCGTTCTGCAGGCGCAGCATCATCACCACATCGACGCCGCGCACGCCTTCGGCCAACTCGTGGCAGACGCGCAGGGGGGAGCTCATTGCTCCGCTTTCGATCATTTCCGCCGCCGCCGTCGGCAACAGCGTGCGCGGGCCCACGAGGCGGATGTCCGGCACGCCCAGCGTCGCCAGCGCATGCAACTGGCTGCGGGCGACGCGCGAATGCAGGATGTCGCCCACCACCGCCACCGAGAGTTGGGTGAAGTCCTTCTTGTAGTGACGGATTGTGAACATGTCGAGCAGACCCTGCGTCGGGTGCGCATGGCGCCCATCGCCGGCATTCACGACATGGATGTGGTCGCGCCGCGTTGCGGCGAGGTGCTGGGCGATCAGGTAGGGCGCGCCGCTCGACGCGTGGCGCACCACGAACATGTCGGCCTGCATCGCGGCAAGGTTATCCACCGTGTCGAGCAGGCTTTCGCCCTTGGCGGCCGACGAGGTGTTGATGTTGAGGTTGATGACATCGGCCGAAAGGCGCTTGGCGGCGATTTCGAAGGTGGTGCGGGTGCGCGTCGAGTTTTCGAAAAACAGGTTGAAGACGCTCTTGCCGCGCATCAGAGGCACTTTCTTGACCTCGCGTTCGGCCACCGCGGTGAACGGCTCGGCACGGTCGAGGATGCCTTGCAGGATGTCGCGCGACAAGCCTTCCAGCGAGAGCAGGTGGATCAGTTCGCCGTGTTCGTTGAGTTGCGGGTTTCTCATTTTTCCCCCAGGCTGAAGCTGAGTTGGCCATCCGCTGCGCGCTCCAGGTTGAAGCTTTGGTTGGCGAGCAGGGGTTGCGAAAGGGTATGGGCGCACCAGGTCGCGGCAATCGGCAGTTGGCGACCGCCGCGATCCACCAGCACGGCCAGATCGACGCGCGCCGGCCGGCCGTAATCAAACAGCTCGTTGAGGGCGGCGCGAATCGTCCGGCCGGTGTACAGCACATCATCGACGAGGATGAGGTGGGCGCCCTGCACGTCGTCCGGCAGGTGGGAGGCGCGACCGGCTGCTTTCAGTCCATTGCCGAGACGATGATCGTCGCGATGGAAGGAAACATCCAGGCTGGCCAGCGGTGTGCTCAGGCCCAGGGCGGCATGGAGGGCTGCGGACACCCAGACGCCGCCGGTGTGAATGCCGACCAGGACGCTGGCGGGAGTCAGCGCCGGCTGTATTTGCGCGGCCAGCCGCGTGATTAATTCGGTGACGGGAGGGAAGTTTTGCATGGGGCTTGTTTCCGGTGGGCAAACCAGGCTTGGAGAATGACAGCGGCGGCCTCGGCATCGAGGCGCGCCTTGTGCTTGAGTTTGTCGCCGCCCAGGCGTTCGGCGGCGACAACCGAAGAATAGCGCTCGTCGGCCAGTTCAACGGGCAGGCGATAGCGGCCTTCGAGCTGGCGGGCGAAGCGTTCGCAGCGGGCGGCGAATTCATGGGGCGCGTCGCGGTCGACATGGCCGGGACGGCCAACCACCAGTCGCGCCGGCTGCCATTCGGCGACCAGTTTGCCGATGGCGGAGAAACGCTGCTCGTTGGCTTCCGCCTCGATGGTCGTCAGGGCGCGTGCGCTGGCAAGCAGGGTTTCGCCGATGGCGACACCGATGCGCTTGGCGCCAAAATCGAAGGCCATCACGGTTTCGGAGCGGGCGGCGGCTTCAGGCATGGCCAGCGACATCGGAAAGTCGGGCGAAATCGACGCCGAGCAATTGCATGGCGGCGGCAAGACGTTCCTCGGGCGGCAAGGAGAACACGATGTCCGGGCTGGCGGCGACAGTCAGCCAGGCGTTCTGCGATAGCTCCCATTCGATCTGACCCGCCGCCCAGCCGGCGTAGCCGAGCGAGACGAGCACGTCGCCGGGTTCGCCGTCGTCACTCATCGACTGCAGAATGTCGCGCGAGCTGGTCAGGCCAATTTCCGGGGAAACATGGAGCGTCGACTGCCATTCGCCCGCCGGCCGGTGCAGCACGAAGCCGCGGTCGGTCTGCACCGGCCCGCCGAAATACACCGGCAGGTCGCGATATTTGATCTGGTTTTCACCCTGCGCCAGCGGCACGCTGACGCGCTCGAAGAGTGCGCCGAGATTGAGGTCGAGCGGCTTGTTGACGATGATGCCGAGCGCTCCTTCGGCATTGTGTTCGCAGATAAAGGTCAGCGTGCGCGCGAAATTGGGATCGGTCATGGCCGGCATGGCAATGAGAAAATGGTTCGCGAGACTGACGGATTCGATGGTGCTGGCGCTCATGATCGGGTGTCCATTGTAAGCTTACGTCGTTCAGTTTAAGGCCTCTTTGCATGCCCCCCTCGACCCACCCCGCTCTGGTCTGGTTCCGGCGCGATTTGCGCGACTTCGATCATGCCGCGCTGGCCCTCGCCCTGCGGCGCCATGCGCGGGTGTACTGCGTCTTCGTTTTCGACACCGCTATCCTCGCCCCGTTGCTGGCGCGCGGGCTGATCGCCGACCGGCGCGTCGACTTCATCCGGCGCGCCGTCGTGGAACTCGATGCTGCCTTGCGCGCCAAGGCGGGCGGGCTGATCGCGCTTCACGGTCGCGCGGCGACGGAGATTCCCCGCCTTGCGGCGGCGCTCGATGTCGCCGCGGTGTATGTCAACCGCGACTACGAGCCCCTCGCCCGCCAGCGCGATGCGACGATCGCCGGGCAATTGCAGGCCGCCGGGCGGGTGTTTGCGGAGTGCAAGGACCAGGTGATTTTCGAACGCGACGAGATTTTGACGCAGGCGGCGACGCCCTTCGCGGTATTCACGCCCTATGCGCGCGCCTGGCGCGCCCGGCTGGCCCCGTCCGATCTGGCGGAACACGTTTGCCGTCCGCAACCGGGCCAGCTGGCCGTGCCGGATGCCGTCGCGCCAGCGCCGAGTTTGCCCGAATTGGGGTTCGCCCCGACCGACCTGAAGATTCCCTGTGGCATGTCGGGCGGCGCGCGGCTGTGCGAGGATTTTTTTGCGCGCATCGACCGCTATGGTGCGGCGCGCGACTATCCGGCCGTCAAGGGAGTTTCCTATCTCTCGCCGCATCTGCGTTTTGGCACGGTATCGATTCGCCGCCTCGCCGCCGCCGCGCATGCGGCCAGCCTGCAAGGACAGGGCAAGGGCGCCGAAGTCTGGCTCAACGAGCTGATCTGGCGCGAGTTCTACCAGATGATTCTCTGGCATCGTCCGGAGCTTGTCACGCGCTGCTACAAGCCGGCCTGCGATGCCTTGGTCTGGGACGCGGCGCCTGATCTGCTGGAAGCCTGGAAAGCCGGCCGCACCGGTTACCCGCTGGTCGATGCGGCGCAACGCCAGTTGTTGCAAAGCGGCTGGATGCACAATCGCCTGCGCATGGTCTCGGCCTCCTTCCTGACCAAGGACCTCGGCATCGACTGGCGTCTGGGCGAAGCGCATTTCGCCGACTGGCTGCTTGATTACGACCTCGCCGCCAACAACGGTGGCTGGCAGTGGGCGGCTTCCACCGGCTGCGACGCCCAGCCGTGGTTTCGCATCTTCAATCCGGTCACCCAGTCGGAGAAGTTCGACGCGCAAGGAAAATTCATCCGCCGCTACCTTCCCGAGTTGCGTGAGGTGCCCGACAAATATATCCATGCGCCTTGGCGCATGGCCGTGCCGCCCGCGGATTACCCCGCTCCGATCATTGCTCACACGGCGGCGCGAGAACGTACGCTGGCACGCTTTGGCGCGCTGCGCGAGCGGGTTTGAGGGTCGTTCCTTTCGGATAGAATCACCCGACCTTCTGTCAGCCTAGTTCCGTCCCCCATGCCCAGCAACGCCCCTCCCGCCGTCCTCAGTTTTGCTGCATCCGACCCCACCTGCGGCGCGGGTTTACAGGCCGACCTGCTCACCATCGCGGCACATGGCTGCCATCCTTTGACGGTGGCGACGGCCCTCACGGTACAAGACACGGTAGGGGTCGAGGATTTGCAGCCGCTCGATGGTGGCTGGGTGATCGACCAGGCCCGCGCGTTGCTCGAAGACATGCCCGTCGCCGCGTTCAAGCTCGGGCTGCTGGGCAGCATCGAAGCCATCTCGGCGGTGGCCGAAGTCCTCTCCGACTATCCCGATATCCCGGTGGTGTTCGACCCGGTACTCGCATCCGGACGCGGCGATGCCTTTGCCGACGAAGACGCCGTCGATGCGATGCTGCAACTGCTGCTGCCGCTGACCGACATCCTCACGCCCAACAGCCTCGAAGCGCGTCGGCTGGCGCAGGACCTCAGCCCCGGCGGGACGCCCTCGCTGGCGGAATGCGCGCGCCGCCTGATCGGCGCCGGTTGCGCGCATGTGCTGGTGACCGGGACGCACGAGCACAGCGCGCGTGTGACGAATACACTGTACGGTTCTCATGGCCCGATCCGCAGCGATGCATGGGACCGGCTGCCCGGCAGCTATCACGGTTCCGGCTGCACACTGGCCTCGGCCATCGCGGCGAATCTCGCCTGGGGCATGGCCTTGCCCGAAGCGGTACGCGCCGCCCAACACTACACCTGGAACAGCCTGGCGCATGGCTTCCGTCCGGGCATGGGGCAATTCATTCCCCAGCGCCTCTGGCGGACCCTGCCCGAAACGCATCCCCTTGCCCCGGAGACCACCGCCCATGTCTGCCGCGCCTAACTACCCGCTGGCCGGCGTCTATGCCCTGACGCCCGACGACAACCTGCTGCCGCGTCTGACGGCGCTGGTTGAAAGCGCCCTGAAAGGCGGCGTCAAATGGGTGCAGTACCGCAACAAGATCGCCCCCGGCCCGTTGCGGCGCGCCCAGGCGAACGAACTGCTGCGCCTGTGTCGCGCCCATGGCGCCAAACTGATCATTAACGACGATGTCTGGCTGGCCGTCGAAATCGGCGCCGATGGCGCCCATCTGGGGCGCGGCGATCTGCCCGGCGGCAATCTCAAGACGGCGCGCGACGCCCTCGGCCCGAAACGCATTCTTGGCGTTTCCTGCTACGACGATCTGGCGCGCGCCGAAGTGGCGGTCGATGCCGGTGCGGATTACATCGCCTTCGGCAGTCTCTTCCCCTCCGTCACCAAACCCCAGGCCAGCTACGCCGATCTGGCGCTGATTACCGAAGCCAAACGTCGTTTCGCCGTGCCGGTGGCCGGTATTGGCGGCATCAACTTCAAGAACGCTCCCCAGGTGCTTGCTGCGGGCGCGGACATGATTGCCGTGCTGTCCGACCTGTTCAATGCGATGGATATCAAGAAGCAGGCCGAGAAATTCCAGAAGTTGTTCAAGGAAATCCACGTATGACCCGCAATGAAGACCTGTTTGCCCGCGCCCAGAAAACCATTCCTGGCGGCGTGAATTCGCCGGTGCGCGCCTTCCGCTCGGTGGGCGGCACGCCCCGCTTTTTTGCCCGCGGCGAGGGTGCCTGCGTCTGGGATGCCGACGGCAAGCGCTACCTCGACTACGTCGGTTCCTGGGGTCCGCTGATTCTGGGGCATGCCGATCCCGACACGGTGAAGGCCGTGCAGGCGGCGGCGGCCAACGGCTTGTCCTTCGGCGCCCCGACCGAGGCCGAGATCGAGCTGGCCGAATTGCTGGTGGAGCGCGTACCCAGCATGCAGATGGTGCGGCTCGTCTCCTCGGGTACCGAAGCGACGATGAGCGCCATTCGTTTGGCACGCGGGTTTACCGGGCGCGATAGGCTGGTCAAGTTCGAAGGCTGTTATCACGGTCACGCCGACAGCCTGCTGGTCAAGGCCGGCTCGGGCATGCTGACCTTTGGCAACCCGTCTTCCGGGGGGGTGCCGGCCGATCTCGCCCAGCACACCCTGGTGCTCGACTACAACGACGCCCAGCAACTCGCCGACGCCTTCGCCCAGCACGGCGACCGGATCGCCTGCGTGATCGTCGAACCGGTGGCCGGCAACATGAACCTGATCGCGCCCAAACCGGAATTTCTCAAGGCGATGCGCGAACTGTGCACGCAGTACGGTGCGGTGCTGATCTTCGACGAGGTGATGACCGGCTTCCGCGTCGGCGCGGCTTCCGCGCAGGGGCTGTTCGGCATCACCCCCGACCTGTCCACGTTCGGCAAGGTGGTCGGCGGCGGCATGCCGCTGGGCGCCTTCGGTGGCCGGCGCGACATCATGGAGAAGATCGCTCCGCTCGGCCCGGTGTATCAGGCCGGTACCCTGTCGGGCAACCCGCTGTCGGTTGCGGCCGGGCTCGTCACCCTGAAGAAAGTTGCCGCACCCGGTTTTTATGAAGCGCTGACGACGCAAACCAAACGTTTGGTCGATGGCCTTGTCGCCGCGGCACGCCAGCATGGCGTAAGCTTCAGCGCCCAGTCTGTCGGCGGCATGTTCGGCGTGTATTTCGCCGCCGCCTGCCCGACGTCCTACGCCGAAGTGATGCAATGCGACAAGGAGGCCTTCAACCGCTTCTTCCACGCCATGCTCGAAAAGGGCGTTTATCTCGCGCCCTCGGCCTTCGAGGCCGGCTTCGTCTCCGCCGCGCATAGCGATGCCGATATCGCCGCGACGGTTGCGGCCGCTGCCGCGATTTTCGCCGGCACCTAGAACTCGGCGCTGGCGGGACGGCACCGATGACGGGCTTGCCCCAGCTTGCCGCACCCTACGCCTGGGCCGTATTGCTGCTGGCGGGCCTGTTCGAGGTGGGGTGGGCGGTGGGGCTCAAATACACTGAGGGATTCAGCCGCTTGTGGCCCAGCGCGGCGACGGGCGCGGCGATGATCGCCTCGGTGCTGTTGCTGGCCTGGGCGCTGAAAACCCTGCCGGTCGGCACGGCCTATGCCGTCTGGACCGGTATCGGCGCGGTGGGTACTGCGATCCTGGGCATGCTGTTGTTCGGCGAATCGCGCGAGGTGGCGCGGCTGGTCTGCATCGGCCTGATCGTCGCCGGCATACTCGGCCTTAAACTGGTGAGCGATTGATGCGTCTTGCTCGTTACCTGTTTGCCGCGCTGGTGCTGGTCGCCCTGGTGGCCGCGGGCTGGTGGGCGACGCGCCCGAAACCGGTGGCCGTGCGTCTGCACACGGTCGCTGCCGGTACGGTGGAGTCCACCCTGTCGAATACCCGGGCCGGCACGGTCGAGGCCTGTCAGCGCACCAAGCTTTCCACCATCATGGGCGGGCGCATCGAGTTGCTTGCCGTCAAGGAAGGCGACCACGTCAAGAAAGGGCAGTTGCTGCTCAAGCTCTGGAACGACGACCAGCAAGCGCAGCGTTCGCTCGCGCTGGCGCAGCGCGATCTGGCGCAGCAGCGCATCGGCGAAGCCTGCACATTGGCTGCCAATGCCGCACGCGAAGCGGAACGCATCGCCCAACTGCGCCGGGAGGGGTTCGTCTCCATCTCGCGCGAAGAACAGGCGCGCGCCGACGCCGAAGCGCGCGCCGCCGCCTGCGCCACGGCGAAAGCCGATGTGCGGCAAGCCGGGGCGCGCGTGCGCGTGACGGAGGTCGAGCAGGGTCGCACCGCGCTCTATGCGCCCTTCGATGGCACGGTCGCCAAGATCGTCGGGGAAGTCGGCGAATACTCCACGCCCTCCCCGCCCGGCGTGCCCACGCCGCCGGCCATCGATTTGATCGACACCTCCTGCCTCTATGTCAAGGCGCCGATGGACGAACTCGATGCGCCGAAGATCAAGCCCGGCCAGAGCGTGCGCATCCGCCTCGACGCCTACCCCAACCGCATCTTCGCCGGCCGCGTCAAGCGCGTTGCGCCCTATGTGACTGCGGTCGAAAAACAGGCGCGCACGGTCGATGTCGAGGTGGACTTCGTTGCGCCGGAGGAGGCGCAAGGCCTGCTGGTCGGCTACAGCGCCGATGTCGAAATATTGCTCGCCGCGCGCGAGAACACAGTACGTATCCCAACCGCTACCTTGCAAGAAGGCAATCGCGTACTGTTGCTTGGCGCCGACGGCAAGTTGGCCACTCGGCCGGTGAAAACCGGGCTGGCGAACTGGGAGTTCGCCGAGGTTCTTGAGGGTCTGGTCGTTGGCGACCGCATCGTCCTCTCGCTCGAAAAAGAGGGCGTCAAACCCGGCGCCAGCGCGATCGAAGAGCGCGCCCCAGAGAAGCGCTAACGACCATGGCCAACGGTCACCCCAGAAGATGGAGCATCAACGCCATGGTTGTTCCACGTTAATGCCCCTGATCGAGTTGTCGGGCATCGAGCGTGTCTTCAAACTCGGCGACAGCACCGTGCATGCCCTCGCCCAGCTTGATCTGAGCATCGATGCGGGCGCCTACGTCGCGGTGATGGGTGCCTCGGGTTCGGGCAAGTCTACCTTGCTGAATCTGCTGGGCCTGCTCGACCGTCCCGATGCGGGCAGCTACCGGCTGGCCGGGCGCGATGTCACGACCCTTTCCGCCGACGAGCAGGCGCACGTGCGGCGCGAAAAAATCGGCTTTGTGTTCCAGAGCTTTCACCTTGTGCCGCGCCTCACGGCGGCCGAGAACATCGCCCTGCCGCTGATGCTCGCCGGCATGGCGCCTACCGAACGGGCGCATCGCGTCGACCAGGCGTTGAGCGATTTCGGCCTTGCCAATCGCGCTGATCATCGCCCCGATCAGCTTTCCGGTGGCCAGCGCCAACGCGTCGCCATCGCCCGCGCCACCATCATGCAGCCCGCCGTGATCCTCGCCGACGAACCCACCGGCAATCTCGACCGCACCACCGGCGAGGAGGTCGTCCGCCTGCTCGAAACGCTTAACGCCTCCGGGGTAACCTTGATCATGGTGACGCACGACGCCGCGCTCGGCGCCCGTGCGCAGCGACGCATCGTGATGCAGGATGGCCGCAAGATCGCCGACGAGGGCGCGCCCGCCGTGCTCGGGTAGCACTTCGATCCAAGCGGTGAAACCGTTTCAGGACTGGATTCAGCGCAGACCGATATGGCGTAGACTTGCCGCAACCCATCGAAGGAGAAACGCATGACGGCGCTGCCGAAAGCAAGAATATCGGAACAGGAATACTTGGCCACCGAACGCGATGGACTGGTGCGCCACGAGTACATCGACGGAGAAGTGCATGCCATGGCGGGGGCTAGTGACCGGCACGGTTTGATTGTCAGTGCCTTGGTCTATGCACTGAAGCCGCATGCCCGGCGTAATGCATGTCAGCTTTTTAGTTCCGACATGAAGCTGAAGCTTAATCTATCGGGGAAGATCGTTTTTTACTACCCCGACCTGGTGCTGGCTTGTGATGCTGACGACAATGACCCCTACTATCGAACTGCCCCCAAACTGGTTATCGAAGTTCTCTCCGAATCCACCGAACGCATCGACCGGCGCGAAAAACTGCTTTCCTACATTCGCATCGACAGCCTGGTCGAGTACGTCATCGTCGAGCAAGCTCGCCGTTCCGTCGAAATCTACCGGCGCAGGAATGACTGGTTGCCGGATACCGTCGAAGAAACCGGCGAGGT
>CAZAWN010000067.1:0-11549 GCA_964488825.1 uncultured Methyloversatilis sp.
CAGATATCGCAGAACTTGCGCAGGGTGTCGGTATCGTAGTGCATGCCGGGAGGGGGCATGATACGAATGGTATGGAACTCGGCGGCATCCTTGAACTGGGGCTCGCCATTTTCGTTCTTGATCTCGGTGAAGCGCGGAATGACGCCGCCGCCGTAGCCCAGAACGCCAACCGTGCCACCCTTCCAGTAGCCCTTGCGGGTCTTGTAGGAGTGCTCAAGGTGGCCGAGCAAATCGACGACGTAGTCTTTATCCTGCGCCAGACGCTTCAAGCCGGTAACAAAGCTGGGCCAGGGGCCGGACTCAAGTTGATCAAGTAAAGGTGTTGCGTGAGCCTGTTTGGCCATGTTATCTCCTCGTAGGTGACTTGTTGGGGACTGATGTTCACGTGGGGTGCAGCGAAGCCCGTTTTTTAACATTATCGTATCGGGTCTGTCCGAGGCACCATACCTCCGGCGAGTAGAATAACCGGAAATGAGGGATTAGGTGAACCTACCCGATGGGAGTATGTCGTTTTATCCGAAGCGGTAGTAGCCGTTTGCCCTCTTGTTAAGCCATAGTCCGGTACTATTTTAGTAACGTTTCTTTATTGGCGGCAACGACGCAGTCGACCGTAAATCAGTGGACAACATCACCAGTCTGGACAAGTTTCGGGTGCCCGTGGGCAATCAGGAAATCGAGCTGCAGCAGATTGAATTCGCTGCGGGAGGGGTGCCGGTATTGCGTTTGCGCATTCGCGAACATCGACGCTTCACCATTTTCGATATCGATCCGGTGACAGCCGCGCGCTGGGCCGATGTCATGAAAAACTGGTCGGATGGGGCTATCGCCGCTTGTGCAGCTGTCTCGACTCCTGTTGAGCCGAGCGAATGACGCAGCCTGATACTCCCTTTGTCGATCTTCGCTTCACCCTGCAAGGTCGTGCGGTGCCGCGCGATTATGCGGACAGCCTCTGGGATGCCCTGCGCTTGCGGCTCCCCTGGCTTGAAAACGAGACGCTTGCCGGTATTCATCCCCTTTACGGTTTGAGCCCGGGGTCGGATGAGTGGTATCTGTCGCGTCGTTCGCATCTTGACTTTCGTATCCCTGTAGAGCGGGTGGTCGAGACTTCGATGCTGGTAGGCGAGGTGCTGGATGTCGCCGGAGCGTCTTGTACCGTGGGCAAAGCAACCGAAAAGCCGCTCGCCTATGCGCCGGTGCTGTACGCAAAGTTCGTCGCCTTCGATGGTTCCGCGGATGGCTTGCCTGCCGAGGAGGCGTTTCTTGCGGAGTGTCGGAGCGCGTTGAACCGTCTCGATCTGGCGCCTACGGCGATGCTGTGCGGCAAGCGCCAAGCCGCACGCGTCGCGACTTCCTGTCTGCACGGCTTCAGCCTGATGGTTGCCGGCTTGGGGACCGACGACAACTACCGTCTGCAAAAACACGGGCTGGGTATCGGACGCAAGCGCGGTTGCGGTATTTTTGTCCCGCACAAATCGGCGATGTAGCTTGTAACGCTAGAATAAAACGGTCAGCGCGGCGTTTTCCCCGCGGCTTTCCCGTACGCATGCCAGTCGACCACTATCAGAGGAGTTCATTCATGTCGGAAAAACCCACCGTTACCATCGATCTTTCGGGCCTGCCTTGCCCTGCACCCTTGCTGGGTACGAAGAAAATCATCGACGATCTGCAAGCTGGTCAGACCATGCTGCTGCTGTCCGATTGCCCCGGAACGGCGGATGATCTGCATGCCTGGTGCAAATTCACTGGTAACGAGATGTTGAGCAGCACGAAGCAGGCGGATGGCAAGACCGCCTACACCCTGCGCAAGGCGGGCGGCGCGAGCACGACGCCGATTGCCCACGTCACCCTCGACATGCGCGGCGTGACCTGCCCCGGCCCGATTGTCGAAGCCAAGCGCCTGCTCGACGGCATGAAGGCGGGCGAAGTGCTGCAACTCGTCAGCGACTGCCCGGGTTCGCCGACGGACATCGAGTCCTGGAGCAAAGCCGCTTCCGTCGAATTGCTGGCATCCCTGCCGATGGCGCGTAATGCCCACGAGTTTTATCTACGCAAGAAGTAATCTTTTTTATCAATCAATCCGAATAGGAGGAGAACATGAGCATCGTCATCAACGGCGAAGAAAAGGAAGTGGATGATTATGGCTACCTGCTGGAGCCGGACTTTAGCCAGGAGGCGGTACTCGCCTTTGCCGCAGCCGAAAGTATCGAGCTGACCGATCAGCACTGGAAGATCATCAACTATCTGCGCCAGAAGTACCAGGAAGAAGGTCATACTCCCAACGCCCGTAATCTGGTCAAGGGTTTGCAGGACGAAGCCGACATGCCAGAGGCCGACAACAAGCTGATGTTCGATCTGTTCCCGGACGGCGGCGCCGCCAAACAGGGTTGCCGGGTCGGCGGCCTGCCCCAGCCGAAGGGTAAGGGTGGCTACTAATCCAAACTCGGCGCTGGCGGGACGGCACTGAAGCATGGCCATCCGCCTGAAAACCAAGTTCCACTCCCGAGGCCAGCGCTCCCCCGCAACGCTGGCCTCGGTGGTGGCCGTGCTGTGCTGGAAACTCGCCATCGAGTCGCTCAAGCGCATGCGCAAGGCCGACTACGATATCGATGCCGGCCGTCCCTATTTCGATTTCGTCTGCGAGTTTCTCGCCTTTCTTGCTGTGTCGGCCGACCGGGTGGCCTACCGGGAGCTGGATGAGGAAGGGCGCATCGAATTCACCTCGACGCTGGCGCGGAACATCGGACGCTTTGTCGAAGAGAACAACATCATGCTGCTGGGCGAGGCCGTACCGGGCGAGTCGCAGCGACATTTCATCGACCTGTTCAATCGTCGCGCCGGGGAGTACGCCGAGTTCGACTACGACGAGAAGGGCCCCGATTTCGCCTTCAAGCGTTACCTGGCCGCCTGCCTGCGCGACGTATTGCCTGAGAAGGACAAGCTCTGGGTAGTCGATCAGGCGATGGACATCGAGGCGCCCGAGGCGCTGAAGATGCTGGAAAAAACGCTGGCCGGATTATTTAACCCGGAGCAAGCGAAGAGTGAGCGGCGTCAGGACCTGCGTGGCTCGATCGACTGAAAGGAAAGCGTCATGCCGGGCCCCTTTGACCTGAACGACTCACGCGCTTACGCCGCCTGGCGCGAGCAAAAACTCGATACAGCGCCGCGGCGACTTGAGGATATCGTCGTTACGCTCGACGACCCCCGTGAACTCAAGCCGACGGAACGGCAGGAGTTGGTAGCCCTCAACCGTTGCTGCAATATGGCGATCTATGTCGGCAAGACCGGTAGCGATCCCGACAAGGAAATTCCGCGCCGCTTGGGCGAGCAGTTGGGCATGCGTACTCTCGACGGCCACTGGCTGACCGACAGCGACGCTATTTCGCCGATTTCAGTGACGGGTGCGGAACAGCGCGGCGAGCGCAAGGAGTTCATCCCCTACACCGACAAGCCGATCCGCTGGCATACCGACGGCTACTACAACACGCCGGATCACACGATCCGCAGCCTGTTGCTGCATTGCGTGCAAAGCGCGGCAACGGGCGGAACGAATCAGTTGCTCGATCATGAGATCGCCTATCTCCTGCTGCGCGACGAGAATCCCGACCATATTCGCGCCCTGTCCGCACCGGATGCCATGACGATCCCGCCCCGCACTGACGATCAGGGCGTGGCGCGTGCTGCACAGTCCGGCCCGGTGTTTTCGGAAAACACCGATGGCACGCTGCATATGCGCTATACCGCGCGCACCGTCAGCATCGTCTGGCACCCAGCCGTCGTTGCGGCGCGCACTGCGCTCGAACGCCTGCTGGCAAGCCAGACGCCCTGGACCCTGCTCGGGCGGCTCGAACCCGGCATGGGACTGGTCTCGAACAATGTCCTGCATGACCGCAGCGGTTTTACGGAAACGCCGGACAAGCGCCGTCTGCTCTATCGCGCCCGCTACTACGAGCGTGTTGCATCGGTTTAACCTGTGCGCTTCCCAGCCTTGCGCCTCCTATAATCGCCGCGTCACTTTCTCTGGTAGCCGATCATGCCTCAGGTGTCTCCGGAACTCGAACGCAGGCTGATGGCCGCCGTGGAGCGCATGCCCGCTTTTCCCAAAAGTGTGCAGGCGATCCTCGACATGTCGCGCAATCTGAACTGCTCGCCGAAGAGCATGGTTGCGGTCATCGAAAAAGACCCTGTGATGACGGTAAAGATTCTGCGCGTCATCAATTCCGCCTATTACAGCTTGCCCAATAAAGTGAATTCGGTGGGGCAGTCGGTGGTTTATCTGGGCATCAATACCGTCAAAAATCTGGCCCTGGCGATGGCGGCTGTCGGCATTCTGCCGCGTTTCAACGCGGCCGGTTTCGATATTCAGCGTTATTTGCTGCATTCCTTAACGGTAGCGGCCGTAGCGCGGTTGCTCTGCGAAAAATACGCGAGCGATAGCGCCGATCCGGGCGATTGTTACGTGGCCGGACTGCTGCACGACTTTGGCAAGGTGGTGTTCGCCCAGTTCATGTCGGCCGAGTTTGCCCTCGCGCTGGCGCGTACTGTCGAGAGGGGCGCGCCACTGCACAGCGCCGAGGCCGAAATCATCGGCGCCGATCACGCCTATGTGGGAGCGTTGCTGGCACAACGTTGGCAATTCGGGATGGAGTTGGTCAATTGCATTCGCGACCATCATGCGCCTGACGCCGCACCCGCTCCCATGCTCGATTGCCTGCGCCTGGCCGACGCCCTTTGCCGCAAACGCGCCTATGGCAATTCCGGCAACCCCTGGCGCGACGGCGAACAGATTGAACTCCCTGCCCGCTTTGGTGGCGACGTCGAGGCCGTCGTGGCGACATTGGGCGACCTGGATAAACTGGTCGAGGATGCGAGCCGGTTTGCGCAGATCGGCACGGAGGGTTAGAAAATGAAAGTGAAGATGTGGGGTGTGCGCGGTTCGATTCCGGCGCCCGGCGCCCATACCGTGCGTTATGGCGGCAACACCACCTGCATCGAGGTGCGCAGCGACGACGACAGCCTGATTGTGCTCGATGCCGGCACCGGTCTCTTTCCCCTGGCCCAGAGCCTGCTGCCCCGGCTGCCGGTGGAGGCGAACATCTTCATCACCCATACGCACTGGGATCATATTCAGGGCCTGCCCTTCTTCGTGCCGCTCTATATTCCCGGCAATCTCGTACGCATCCACGGCGCCTACGATATCGTCAATGGCATCGGCATCGAGAATGTCATGCAAGTGCAGATGCAGTACAGTTTTTTTCCGATCCGCGCCGACCAGGTGAGCGACAACCTCGAATACCGCAATCTGACGGTCGGTGTTCCGGTGGCCATCGGCGATGCGACCGTTACCCCTTTTCTTCTGAATCATCCGGTCACCGATTTTGGCTATCGCATTGAGTGCAACGGTAAGGCGATATTTTTTACCGGCGATCACGAACCCTGGAACAATATCTACACGCCCGACGACGAGGGCTACGCGGAGTATCAGCGCATGATCGACGAACGTCAGGCCGAACTTGATGCAAGCATCGGTCCGGTCGACCTGCTGATTGTCGATACCGCTTACACGGCGGCCGAGTATCCGCAAAAAGTGGGCTGGGGACATGGCACTTTCGATACGGCGATTGCCATGGCGCAGCGGATTGGCGCGAAACGCCTGCTGTGCACCCACCACGAACCCACGCGCAGTGACGACGATCTGGAACGGGTTTTTTCCGAAGCGCTGGCGCGTCACCCCGCTCTCGGCTGTCAGGTTTCACTGGCCCATGAAGGCCTGGAAATCGTGTTGTAAGGCGCTGCTGTCTTACATTCCGGCGGTTGTCAGTGCCTGCGGTTCGACGTCCTGGAGTCCTTCCGGCGCGTCGTCGCTCATCCTGGTTTCAAGCGCATCGAGTTCGGCTTTTGCCAGCAAAATCTGCATGTCGAGACGTGCTGCCATCTCCGAAAGCAGATCGCGGCCTTGCCGCTCCGCAAGGCGTGCGGCAGCAAACAGCTCGTAGAGTTTCGAACCGTACAGTTTGTCCAGATCGGCGCCAATGGCCGCGATGCGCCGGCGCATCGCGGCCAATTGCCTCTCCAGCGTCTCCCGGACTATAGAACCCGGCGCGGATGCGACGGCACGCTCGGCCAGTGGTTGCTGGCCTTCCTGCCAGAGAACGAAAACTTCTTCGAGCGCGGTGGCGTCGCCACTGCGATAGGCGCGGTTGGCCTCGCTCATCAACTGGGTGCGCCAGGCGCGGTCGGCCTCATTGGCCGCGCGATCCGGATGGATTTTTTGCGCCAACTGGCGAAAACGCTTCTTGATGTCGTCGCCCGGGGCGAAGCGCGGCGTTTTCGCTTCGGGTTCCTGCGCGGTAAAGGCACGATAGTCCTGCTGCGATTGCTCGGCACGCGCTTGCGCCTGGCGGGCGACCCGGTCAAGCGAATCATTATCGGGCGTCAGGCGCATCCGCGTTTCGGCCAGGTCGGCGCGAATGCGGTCGAGTTCGATCATCCGTCCGGCCACCACATGGTGGTAGCGAGCCGTAAAGACAGCCAATTCGCCTTGCGCCGTGGCGAATTCGAGTTCCATCTCGGCCAGTTCCTGCGCCAGCAGATCCAGTTCGGCACGTAGGTGGACCAGGGCATCGAGCGGCGCCAGGTGCGTCCTCTGTCCGTGCGCCTGAAACGGCAGTAACAGGGTGCGCCGCGCTTCCGGCCATGCGCTGCACAGTTCGGGCGGAATGGCGCCAGTCTGAACCAGCATTACCCAATCCGCGCTTTGGGCATGGCGTTGTGCCACTGACCAGGGACCGATGCGTACCGGAAAGAGATCAAGGACGCCTTGGGGAGGCGCTTCGCGGGCAATCCCGCGGGCCGACCAGGCAAGGCAGGCGCGCCACAGGGCGTCGGCCGATTGCAGGTGGTCACGCATGGCGTTCCAAGCGGGCCCTTCGCTATCGGCGGCGGCGCGCATCAGGCGGCTTTTCAACAAGGAAAGTGTTGCGCGCAAGGCGACGTGGCTGGCGTAGTCGGCGCCGGGCATCACCAGGCAGAGCGGTCGCAAGCGCAAATCGAGTGCGTTCGATACCTCAGGCAACAATGCATCGTCGGCGGTTACGATCCAGAGGGTGCGCTGGCGCGCCAGCGCTTCGGCGGCCAGTGAGGCCAATGCGCCAGCGGCCAAGGCGGGATCGCTGGTCGGTGCGGCGACGCCGAACTGCGCGGAGCCCGACCCGGTCGGTAGCGAGCCAGTCGCTGAAAGCGTCCCTGTGCAAGCGAGTTTGCGTGGGGTGAGCAAACTCGGCGCCGGCGTGACGGCACGACACTGGGCGGACGGCAATCCGTCAAAGTGCCGCAGCCAGGCGCTTAGCGTTGTTGCGATATCGGGGGCGCAATCCATGCTGCATTCTCGGACAGAGACCATCCCGGTGAAAACTGGACAACAAGGGGTAAAGCCTTGCAATTTCCCCGTTACCCGACGGCGAGCTTGTTTGCTCGCCAAAGGGCTATACGCCCCAGACGACAGGTTGATTTTCTTTGAGCGATACCTGCAACATCTCAAGCAGAGGCAAGGCGCGATGCGTCAGGCTGACGCCAGGCTGTTCATTGTCGTTGCCGCCGGTCTCCGATACCCCGCTGGCAAGAACCTGATCGCGATGCCGCTCACGTTCAGAAACCATGACGGCTTCGAGTCTCGCAATCGCATCGGGCAACTGCTCCGGGGTGATGATGCCCTTCTCCGTTGCCTCCTTGCCCATCAGTTCCAGCAAGCGCGTTGCCACGTCGCCGAACATGATCATGTCAGCCGTCGCTGCGGATTTGAAAGTGATCATGGCTCGAGCTAACTTAACGCGGTGGGATCAGGGGGACGCTATCGCCAGCGTGCTTTCTGGCCTGCTTCGCCAACTTCTTTTCCTTGGGGGACAGCAGGGAGGGTTTTCGGACTTCTTTGTTGCTCTGTTTGGCCTTGCTCATAATTTTTCTCCCGAGGTATTGATCACAGCTTCGGCGGATAACCAGTCATCGAGTTCTTGACCAGGAATGAATCCACGCGCCTCAGCCATGTAATAGGCGCCGGTAGCGATGCGTTCGGATCGTTCCGGATTGTCCCGTGCGGCAACCGATTGTGGAAGGATGTGTGCGGCGGAAAGGTGATCCGTCAGCGGCGGATTGGCGAAGAGTTCCATCTTGATCTCCTGAATTGGTGGCAAGTTGACAGGCATGACGCAGACTCATGTCCGTGCATACTTGAGGGACCCCGTCGATCTGTAATAGGCAGGGAGGCCATTGGCTTTGACGAAAATGTCTTTGGCCGCCTTGCCGAAGGGTAAGAAACTCTCTTCCTCTGCAGCAGCTAGCATCATGGCGGCGGGTTTCTCTGTACCCGTGCCTGTGGGTGTGAATGGACTGGCGGGATTGGGTTGGCAGAATTTCAAGCTGGGGGGAGGTATTTTCATTGTCTTGCCGCTTTCTGGCGCGCTTGACAGCGGCCTTGCGCCGGTCCGATGTGGCCGGCAACGAAGACAGCATGCGCCTTCTGCGTGGAATAGCAAGACAATTATCCGGTTTTCGCTTCTTGAATTTTCGACAGAGTGTCGTTGCCTGCCCTGGCAGCCCGCTTGGACAAGCGATATTGATTACACCCGCCCGGCAAGTTTCTTGAGCTTCGTAGTAAAGTGCGCGCTGTTAATCGAACCCCGGAGGATGGAGCGTGTTTTCGATCATTCAGGCCGCCGGCTGGCCAATCTGGTTTTTACTGGCAGCGTCGGTTGTGGCAGTCGCATTGATTATCGAGCGCAGCGTTGCCTTGCGCCGCAGCAAGATTGTGCCTGCCGGTTTGCTGCAAAGCGCGATCGCCGAATACCAGCGCAATGGCGCAACCAATGACCTGATCCATCGCCTCCATGCGCATTCTCCGCTCGGCCAGGTATTTGCCGCGGGCTTGCGCAATGTCGCCAGTTCGCGCGAGGTGATGAAGGAGTCCATCGAGGAGGCCGGGCGCGGCGCGGCGCATGAGCTCGAACGCTATCTCACCACCCTCGGCACGATCGCCACGACCAGTCCGTTGATGGGCTTGTTCGGCACGATCGTCGGCATGATCGAGATTTTCGGCGCCGGTGCGGGCGGTGGCCATGATCCGCAGCAGTTGGCTCACGGTATCTCGATCGCCCTTTACAACACCGGTTTCGGTTTGATGATTGCCATCCCGGCGCTGATTTTCTATCGCCATTTCCGTTCGTTCGTCGATAGTTGCGTTGTCGAGATGGAGTTGCAGGCGATCAAGCTCGTCGAGCAAGTGCATGGGGAGCGGCGGTGAACTTTCAGCGCGGGCGTCAGCGCGAAGAGCCGGAGATCAATCTGATCCCGATGATCGATGTGCTGTTGGTGATTTTGATCTTCCTGATGATCACCACGACTTACTCGAAATTTTCCGGCCTCGAAATCAATCTGCCGACGGCCGACGCGCAAGCGCAGCAGGAAAAGCCCAACGAAATCGACGTGGTGGTGATGTCCGGCGGCAATGTCCTGATCAATAAAGCCCCGGTGAGCGGTGGCGTAGAAGCCCTTGCACAGGCCTTGCGTAATGCGGCGGCGGGCGCCGAGCCGGTGGTGGTGATCAATGCCGACGCCAAGACGGCACACCAGAATGTCATCGATGTCATGCAGGCGGCGCGCAATGCCGGCCTGACGCACGTCTCCTTTGCCACCCAGCAACAACCAAAGTAAGGGTCTGATCCGCATCTGGCAAGGGTGCGGCCTGCTGGCCTCGCTGCTGCTGCCAGTCGGTTGGCTGTTTTTCATCCTCGTCGCGCTGCGACGCCAGGCGTTTCATTACGGTCTATTGAAGGTCGAGCGACTGGACGTGCCGGTGGTCGTGGTCGGCAACATCGTTGCCGGCGGGGCGGGGAAAACTCCGCTAACGCTCTGGCTTGCGCAGCGTTTGCGCGCTGCCGGGCGGCGACCGGGGATCGTTAGCCGCGGCTATGGGCGTGCCAGCGACGCAGTATGCCAAGTCGGCGCTGGCATGACGGCATCGGAAGCAGGCGACGAACCCTTGTTGCTGGCGCGGCGCGCGGGATGCCCCGTTTTCGTCGGCGCAGACCGCGTCGCGGCGGCGCGCGCCCTGCTCGCAGAGCATCCCGAGTGTGACCTGATTCTCTGCGACGACGGCCTGCAGCACTATCGGTTGGGACGCGATGTCGAAATCGCCGTCGTCGATAAGCGTGGCGTGTTGAATGGCTCTCCTCTGCCGGCAGGGCCGCTGCGCGAGCCGGTTAGCCGTTTGCGACAAGTGACTGCGCTGGTGCTGAACGATACGTCCTACCCCGCACCTCCCGCCGTGCCGACGTTCGCGATGCGCCTTGAGGGCCGGCACTTCTATCGTCTCGACGATCCGCAACTGATCTGTTCGGCGGACGACCTGGCCGGCCTGAAACTGCATGCCGTGGCGGGTATCGGCGCGCCGCAACGCTTCTTCGATCATCTGGCGCAACTTGGTGTTCGCTGCGCGCCTCACGCCTATCCTGATCATCATCAATACACAGCGGCCGACCTTGCGTTCGATGGCGATGCCATCCTGACGACGGAAAAGGACGCGTTAAAATGCGCCGGCCTTACCGCCCTGCCAATCTGGGTCTTGCCGGTCGATGCCATTGTCGAGCCCGATCTGGCCCGCTTCATACTGGATATTTTGGACACTCTGGAGATAATCGCCGATGGACCCGCGCCTGCTTGAAATTCTCGTCTGCCCGCTATGCAAGGGCCCCCTTGATTACCGCAAGGATGCGGCCGAACTGGTCTGCAAAGCCTGTCGGCTGGCCTTCCCGATCCGCGACGATATCCCGATCATGCTGGAAGACGAAGCGCGGCAACTGGGTGCCGAGGAGAACTGAAATGAGCTTTCGCGTCGTTATCCCGGCGCGTTACGCTTCGACGCGCCTGCCCGGCAAGCCGCTCGCTGATATTGCCGGCAAGCCGATGGTGGTACGCGTCGCCGAGGCGGCCGGCCAAAGCGGGGCGATGGAGATTATCGTCGCTACCGACGATACCCGCGTCGCCGATGTTGTGCAGGCGCAGGGTCACGCCGTCACCTTCACGCGCAGCGATCATGCCAGCGGCACCGACCGGATTGCCGAGGTGGCGGCGCAGCGCGGTTGGAACGACGACGACATTGTTGTCAATGTGCAGGGGGATGAGCCGCTCATCGACCCCGCCCTGATTGCCGAAGTGGCGCAGGCGCTGGCAGGGGATGTCGAGGCGTCGATGGCTACCGCTGCACATCCCCTACGCACGATTAATGAGTTTCTTGACCCGAACGTCGTCAAAGTCGTGACTGCGGCAAATGGTCGCGCCCTGTATTTCTCACGCGCTCCGATCCCCTGGCATCGCGACGGTTTTGCCACCAGCAGGGAGGTCCTGCCAGCCGGGTTGGGTGTGCGGCGGCATATCGGTCTGTATGCCTATCGGGTGAAATTCCTGCGTCGTTTCGGTGCGCTTGCTCCCGCGCCGATCGAACAGTGGGAAGCGCTCGAACAACTCAGGGCGCTGTGGCATGGCTTTCATATTCATGTCAT
>CAZAWN010000067.1:11649-13478 GCA_964488825.1 uncultured Methyloversatilis sp.
GTCAAGGCGGGTACGCCGCTTGGATTGGAAGCCAAGAAGATCATGGATGCCGGCGGTCTGGTGCGCGACGACATCATCATTGGTCTCGTCAAGGACCGCCTCAAGGAAGCCGACTGCAAGGATGGCTACATGTTCGATGGTTTTCCGCGCACCATTCCGCAAGCCGAAGCGATGAAGGATGCCGGCGTGCCGATCGACTTCGTGCTCGAAATTGACGTGCCCGACAGTGAAATCGTTGCCCGCATGAGCGGTCGTCGCGTGCATGTGGCTTCCGGCCGTACCTATCATGTCAAGTTCAACCCGCCCAAGGTCGAAGGTAAGGATGATGTCACCGGTGAAGATCTGATCCAGCGCGACGACGACCGCGAGGAAACCGTGCTGAAGCGTCTGGAGGTGTATCACCAGCAGACCGAAGCACTGGTCAATTACTACGGCAAGTGGGCCGCAGGTGGTGCCGCGGGTGCTCCTCAGTATCGCAAGATCAACGGCCTCGGCAAGGTCGATGACGTGCGCGATGCCGCTTTTGCCGCGCTGAAGTGATCGACAGGGGATAAGAGATATGGCTGCTATCAAGAAAATGAACGCTTTCTATGCCCAGTCCGGTGGCGTCACAGCGGTTATCAATGCTTCCGCCTGCGGCGTGATCGAGACCGCGCGTGCGAACAAGGACAAGATCGGCAAGGTCTATGCGGGTCGCAATGGCATCATCGGCGCCCTGACGGAAGACCTGATCGATACCACCAAGGAATCGGCGAAAGCCATCGCCCAATTGCGCAACACCCCGTCGGGCGCTTTCGGCTCCTGCCGCTTCAAGTTGAAGTCGCTGGAAGCCAACAAGCGCGAGTACGAGCGCCTGATCGAAGTCTTCAAGGCCCACAACATCGGCTACTTCTTCTACAACGGCGGTGGCGATTCGGCCGATACCTGCTACAAGGTATCGCAGTTGTCCGAAAAGCTGGGTTATCCGGTACAGGCCATCCATGTACCCAAGACGGTCGACAACGATCTGCCGATTACCGACAACTGCCCGGGTTTTGGCTCCGTCGCCAAGTACATCGCGGTATCGACGCTGGAAGCCACCTACGACGTGCGTTCGATGTGTGCAACCTCAACCAAGGTATTCGTCCTCGAAGTGATGGGCCGCCATGCCGGCTGGATCGCCGCCGCCGGAGCGATGGCCTCCACTGCGGACACCGAATTGCCGATCATCGTGCTGTTCCCCGAAGTGCTGTTCGACAAGGACAAGTTCATTGCCAAGGTCGACGCGCTGGTCAAACAGTTCGGTTATTGCACCGTCGTTGTTTCGGAAGGTTGCCACTGGCCCGACGGCAAGTTTCTCGCCGAGCAGGGTACGCGTGACGCCTTCGGTCATGCCCAGTTGGGCGGGGCCGCGCCGGTGGTCGCCAACATGGTCAAGGAAGCGCTGGGCCACAAGTTCCACTGGGGTGTTGCCGACTATCTGCAACGTGCTGCACGCCATATCGCCTCGGAAAGCGACGTGACTCAGGCCTATGCGATGGGCAAGGCAGCGGTCGAGTTTGCCCTCAAGGGCCACAATGCGGTGATGCCGACGGTTGAGCGCGTTTCCAGCAAGCCGTACAAGTGGAAGGTAGGCATGGCGTCGCTCGCCAAGGTCGCCAACGTCGAGAAAATGATGCCGAAGAACTTCATCACCAAGGATGGCTTCGGCATTACCGAGAAGTGCCGGGAATATCTGGCCCCGCTGATGAAGGGCGAGGCCTATCCCGACTACGGCACGGATGGTTTACCGAAATATGTCACGCTGAAGAATGTGGCGGTGGCGAAGAAATTACCGGAGTTCAAGCTTT
>CAZAWN010000068.1:0-13473 GCA_964488825.1 uncultured Methyloversatilis sp.
TGGCCGAGTCCGGCCCGTCAGTTAATCCTGCCCACCGTCCGGAGTCGCTGCATTGCTGCCGTTTTTTCTGTCAATCGCTACTTCAGCTTTGGGACGTTAGTCGCCCTTCCACAAAGGCTCACTTGTTATCGAAAGAACAGCACTGCCCCGGCATACAGTGGAGGCTGCGCAGTTAAAGATCAGGCGTGCCGTCACGCCTGCGCCGACTTTCACACCCCCAGTCCAGAAATACCTACTGTCCTACTGCGCTTCGAGAAACCGGTAGATCGCATCGAGTCGCGCCACGCCGTCGTCGAGTTCGAGAATTTCCTGGCGGTGAGGCAGCGGCAGGGGAAGCAATTCGGCCCAGCGGTCGGCAACCCAGGCGGCGTCGTAGAAACAGTAGGGCTGCGGGGGCGGGGTTTCGAGGGTTTCGATCAGTACGCGCAGCATCGGCACCAGCCGGGCATAGTCGCCGGGGATGGGCTTGACCGGCGGGGCGGGAAGCAATTCCACTGTGGCACGCACCAGGCCATCGGGCATCGTCCAATGATTGAGAATGCGAAAGCGCTCTTCGCCGTGGGTGACGATGTTGAGAATGCCCAGTTGCGGCATCTCCCAATCGGCGATGCGCGCCAGCGTGCCGACTTGGTGCGGCTCGCTTGAAGCGGACTGCGGGTTCGCCACTTCCGTCCCTTGGGCGATCAGGCAGACGCCGAAGGGGGCGTTTTCCCGCAAGCAGCGTTTCACCATATCCATGTAGCGTTGCTCGAACACGCGCAGTTCGAGCCGTCCGCCGGAATGCAACACCACATTGAGCAGGAACAGCGGCGTTTCCATCTCAATCACGTTCCTCTCCCCAGCGCGGCATGAGTGCATGGGCTACCTCCAGGCGGTCGAGGATGCGGGCGACAACGAAATCGACCAGGCCGCCAATGTCCTCCGGGCGATGATAGAAGCCGGGATTGGGTGGCAGGATGATCGCGCCGGCGCGTGCAAGTCGCAGCATGTTTTCGAGATGGAGCGTGGAAAACGGCGTTTCGCGCGGAACGAGGATCAGCGGCTTGCCTTCCTTGAGGGCGACATCGGCGGAGCGCGTGATCAAGTCCTTTGCCACGCCGGCGGCAATCTCGGCGAGCGTCCCCATCGTGCAGGGACAAACTACGTAGGCATCGGGCGGATTGGAGCCCGATGCCGGCGGAGCGTTCCAGTCGTTGCGGTCGAAAACTTTCAAGCCCTCGCCACGGGCGCCGAAACGCGCCGCCAAGAGGCGCTGCGCCTCGCGCGGCTGGGTCGGCAGTACCAGATCGGTTTCCTGTTTGGCGACGATCTGCGCCGCCTGCGAGTACATCAGCCAGACCCGACACTCGGCAGCCAACAGGCAGTCGACGAGGCGCAGGCCATAGGCCAGGCCGGAAGCTCCGGTCCAGGCAACGGCAACGGTTTTCAAGGTGATTCCTTCAAGAATTTTGCGGCGATCAAGCCGTTCACGATACCGAACACCAGCGCGCTGGCGGCGAAAACAGGGACGAGATAGAACACGCCGTCGTGCGGCACCAGCCAGAGGCGCGCCAGCAGCAATTGGCCACCGATGTGCGCGAAGGCGGCGAAGATGCTTGCCGTCACGGGGCCGAACCACCACGGCGGCAGGCGCACGGTGAGCGCCAGCGCGGCGAGGCTGGTCAGGGCGCCGGTGAGCGCGAGGAAGAAGCCGGGGGTGAGGAACTGCCCGATCAGCAGGCTGCCGGCAAACACACGCAGCAGGGAGACCCAGGCCGCATCGCGCCAACCATGTCGCGCCAGCACGATCAGCACGACGATATTCGCCAGCCCCGGTTTGACGCCTGGCAGGGGGGAAGGAAATGCCGCCTCGGCGACGGTGAGCGCAATCGCCGCCGCAGCATAGCGCGCAATGCGCCGGTCGTTCGGGGTAATGGGCAGTTCAATAGTTGAGGCTGTCATGGTTCGCAGCGCGCCCCGAGAGACTGAGACTGACATGATTCGGTGCGCAAATGGCGATGGCGTTCGGGCGCGTCAGCCAGCCTTGTTGCACGCAGTATTGGCGTGGGCCGGGATCGGACAGTACGCGTGCTCGTCCGGGAGCGATTTCAATAATCGTTGCGCCCAGTGGGCCCGCGACGGAAAAGTTGCGCGCCGCGGTCAGCGGAAATTCGGCGACCACCTTGCCTTCGAGCCGGACAACCGCACGTTCGGGTGCGCCGCCTGTCCACAACAGCGGAAAGGAAGCACCGACGGTCACGGCGGCGAAAGCAGCAACCGACCAGTCGCCGGGGCGAAGCAGGGATAACCAGGCGGAAGTCGGCTGTTGCGGAGAAAAGGATGAGTCACCCCGGGGAGCGTTATCGCCGTGCTGCGGCGCTTGCGGGGAGAGCAAGCGACTACTCCGCCAAGGTGCGGTGACGCACCAGGACGGCCGCGGTGTGCTCGGCGTGGGAGCGGAAGTGTTCTGCCAGCTTCTCGGCAAACCAGACCGAGCGATGCTGCCCGCCGGTGCAGCCGATGGCTACTGTCAAATACGAGCGATTGTCGCGGACAAAGGCCGGCAGCCAGTCTTCCAGAAACCGCTGGATATCGAGGCGCAATTTCCGCACTTCAGGCTGCGCCTCGAGAAATTCGATCACTGCTGCATCCCTGCCGGTGAGCGGACGCAGCACGGGATCGTAGTGTGGATTAGGCAGGCAGCGCACATCGAAAACCAGATCGGCATCCAGCGGCAGGCCATGCTTGAAACCAAAGGACTCGAACAGCAGGGTAAGTTGCGGTTTTTCCCCCGGCAGGTCGACGAAGTCCTTGACCATGGCGCGCAGGGCGTTGGGACGCAGGTTGCTGGTGTCGATGCGGTGGCCTCGCGCCTTGAGAGCTTCGAGGAGGAGGCGTTCCTCGGCGATCGCCTCGGCAATGGTCCTATCCCCGGAGGCGAGGGGATGACGCCGGCGCGTTTCGGAAAATCGCTGGATCAGTACGTCGTCGCGTGCATCGAGAAAAATAAAACGCACGCCAACCCGGCTTTCGCCGAGCTTGACCAATTGCGGGGGCAGGTCGGCAATGCCGTGTCCGCCGCGCATGTCGATCGCCACAGCGACGCGGCGGTGGCCTTCGCTCCTCAGATGATCTGTCAGCCCGCACAGCAGGGCCGCCGGGAGATTGTCGACGCAGAAATAGCCGGCATCCTCAAGCACATTGAGGGCGATACTTTTTCCTGAACCGGACAGGCCGCTGATGAGAACAAGTTGCATGATGGCTAACGAATGGACGACGCGGCCTATGGTAGCATCGCCGCCGCCTTCTTCAAGTTGCGTCGTCCCTACCTTTCCTACCGCTGCTGATGTCACGCCAGGATTCACGCTGGAAACCCCGTCCCGCCCTGGCTGGCGCCCCCGCTTATCTGCATCCCTGGTTGTCCGACCCCGGTTCGCTCACGGCGCGCATTGTCGCGCGCTGCAATCGATTCGCGGTGAACGTGCGCGGAGAATCCCGTGCCCGCCCGTTTCGCGACGAGTACTCGCTCGTCGGCTTGCCGCTCGGCCGCTACGCCTGGACACGCGAGGTGCTGCTGCTGGCCGACGACGTTCCGGTGGTGTTTGCCCACAGCATTCTTGCACCCCGAGATCTCAACGGCGCCTGGCACATGGCGCAAGCGATCGGCAGCCGTCCGCTCGGCGCGGCGCTGTTCGCCGATCCCGGCATATCGCGCGGGCCGCTCGCCGCAGCGCGGCTGCTCGCCGGCCACCCGCTTCATCACCATGCCTGCGCCGCACTCGACTGCCTGCTCCCTACCCTCTGGGCGCGCCGTTCGCGCTTCAGTCGCCTCGGCCGCCCCTTGCTCGTCACCGAAGTGTTCTTGCCCGGCATCGAGGCGCTGGAATGAAGCGGGTCGGCCTGGCGTTTGCTGCCGTGCTGGCATCAGCCACGATTCACGCTCAGACCGTCGACATTCTCAACGCCGAATTCGGTCTGTTCGATGCCAGCAATCCCAAGGAATTGGTCTTCGAGCCGACGCGTGTCGTCCCGCTGCGTGAGGGCCAGCGCTACGGCTGGATCGTCCAGTTGCGCTCCAGGCAGCGCAGCGTTGCGGTCCGCGAAGAGTACATACTGCCCAACGCCGGGACGGAAGCCGGGCCGCGCGGCGATCTGAAACACGAAGCCAGCCTGAGCATCCCCTTGCCGCGCCGCAGCCAGGTCAGTCAGCGGCAGCTGACGCCTAAGGACGGACAAATCGTCGGCGAATGGTCTGTCGGCCCCGGCGAACCTCCCGGTCGCCGCCACCTGCAGGTCATCGTCGAGGGGATAGTCGCCGCTAGTTTTGAATATGAAGTGAAGTAGCGCACAGTGCGGACAACTGCACGTTCGGATAGCTGAATGCCGTCACGCCAGAGCCGACTTTCGTGACGGAGCATAGCGGGATGAAAGGCATGTCTGCTGAAGTCGATTGCTTACAGATTGCAATAGGTCAACTCAAACTCGACGTCCAATTCCGATTGCTTGGGGCGCATATCGGTACCTGGAACGGTAAATCGGATGTTGAGTGCGTACTTGTTGGCGCTGATCTCGGGTACGGCGGCCTGTTGCCTGGAGACGCGCAGACGGATCAATTGCGCAGTCCGTCCGGAAAGCATCTGCTGAAACGCGCCACGCAGTGCAACCTGAAGTTCCGGGTGTCCGGATGAGCGCAGCAGTCGGAGAACGATCACCAAGCCATCACGTATGGGCAGTAGCGGATTGATCCAGCCGGCGATGTCCTCACGGCGTTGCGCGGCATCACGATTGAGCCAGAAATGGTAGGCGGGCAAATCGAATTCACATACACCGCCGGGAATCCCGGCGCGATTCTTGATGCTCATCAACCACTCGTTCTCGCGTAAGTATTGGCCGGTTTTGCCCTGCATGGCGAGCAGAGCGGAGGAGGCCTGTTCGATTTCGCGGAGAACGTTGTTCAGGGCTTCTTCGGATATATCGGGGTTATTGCGGAAGGCCATCAGTGATTGACGCTGCCTTTCGAGCTCCTGAACCATATCCATTTTGAGATCTGCACGACCAGCAACCTCGATGATATCGAACAAGGTCAGCAGCGCGACATGGTGCGATTCAGGCTTGTCCTGCTCGGCAAAATGCAGCGTGCGCTCGAACAAATCTTCCAGCCGCAACAGGGTGCGAATACGCTCATTCAGGGGGTAATCGTAGGTGATCACGCGACGACTCGAAGATAAATTCCGCGAATTGTGACTTAAAAACCTCGAAACCTCAACTTGAACCTGCTTTCGCCGATGAATATGGCAAATATCACGATCTTCTGAGTGCTGTTGCCAATTCAGAGTAGTAGGCGTGCAGAGTATCGACTTGGCCGCAGAGGCTAGCCAGTTCGCCGCGGTTGTCGATAATATCGTCCGCTGCCGCCAGCCGATCACTGCGTGTGATTTGAGCAGCCATGATCGCTTCAACAGCGGAACGCGTCAAACCGCTGCGGCTCATGACCCGGGCTATCTGCTGCTCCTCGGGGCAATCGACAACGCAGATACGATCAACGCGCTGGCGATAATGTTGCGATTCGATCAATAGGGGGACAACAAGTACGGCATAGGGAAACTCGGCGTTGGCGAGACGGCACAGGCGCATTTCGCTTTCGGTGTGAATCAGCGGATGGAGAATCGCTTCCAGTCTGGCGCGAGCGTGGGCATCGGCGAAAACGCATTGCCTCATTGCGTCCCGTTCAAGTTGGCCGTCCGCGGCAATCACTTCCTTGCCAAACGCTGCGCGGATCGGTGCGATAGCGGCACCACCTGAGGCGGTTAGCTCATGGGCGATGGCATCGGTATCCACCAAAGCGGCGCCATGCGCCGCAAATCGCTCGGCTGCCGTACTTTTCCCGCTCCCGATGCCCCCTGTCAGACCGACGACGAAAAGTCTCATTGTGCGGCTGGGAGGAGCGCGGCGTCCGCCTGGGGCGAGGCAGGCGGCGGAATAATCCGCAGTTTCTCCACGGCCACTTGTTGCGCCATGCGATGAGGTTCGCGCCCCTCTTCCTGTCGCCCCCTGTACCACTCACCCCAGGAGAAAAGGGCAAGATTAACGACGATCAAGATGAGGAACGCGATACGCATCGGTCAGCCAACTTGCGGCAAATGGGCCAGCGAGGCCTGGATGGACTCCGCCGGATACTCGAAGTCGTCCAGTTTGCCAGCAAAGTAGCTTTCGAAGGCCGTCATGTCGAAGTGCCCATGACCGGATAGGTTGAAGAAAAGCACTTTCGGCTCGCCGGTTTCCTTGCAGCGCAAGGCCTCGTCGATACAGGCGCGGATGCCATGGCAGGATTCCGGGGCTGGAATGATGCCTTCGGCGCGGGCGAACATCACGCCGGCTTCGAAGGTGGCCACCTGGGGTACCGCCACGGCTTCGATCAGTTTCTCGTGGAACAACTGAGACACCAGAGGGCTGTCGCCGTGGTAGCGCAAGCCACCGGCGTGAATGCCGGGCGGCATGAAATCGTGGCCTAGTGTGTACATCTTCATCAGGGGGGTGTAGCCGGTTGCATCGCCGAAATCGTAGGCATACACCCCCTTGGTTAGGGTTGGGCAGGAAGCGGGTTCGACCGCCACGCAACGCAGGTTATTCGCACGCTTGTCGCCCGCTGCCTTGTCGGCCAGGAAGGGGAACGCGGCGCCGCCGAAGTTGGAGCCGCCACCACAGGGAGCGAACACCATATCGGGATAGAGCCCCAGTTTGTCGAACTGCTTCTTTGCCTCTAGTCCAATAATGGTCTGATGCAGAATGACGTGGTTCAGCACGGAACCCAGTGCATACTTGGTGCCGGGTACGGAAACGGCTTCTTCGACCGCTTCGGAAATCGCAATGCCCAGACTTCCTTGGTTTTCAGGGTCTTTCTCAAGAATATCTCGTCCGGCCTTGGTTAGATTGGTTGGGCTGGCGAGAACCTCACCACCCCAGGTCTGCATCATCATGCGACGGTAAGGCTTTTGCTCGTAACTGACCTTGACCATATAAACGCGCACCGGCAGGCCAAACATCTGTCCGGCAAACGATAGCGAGGAACCCCATTGTCCCGCACCGGTTTCGGTCACCAGACGCTTGGTTCCGGCAATCTTGTTAAGGTAAGCCTGCGGCACGGCGGAATTTGGCTTGTGAGAGCCCGCCGGAGAAACTCCCTCGTACTTGAAGAATATTTTCGCCGGTGTGCCCAGCGCTTTTTCCAGACGCTCGGCGCGGCACAGCGGGCTCGGCCGCCACATGGCATAGATTTGCCGCACCTCCTCGGGGATAGGAATCCAACGCTCGGTAGCCATCTCCTGCTCTAGAACAGGCCCTGGAAAAATGGCGAGCATTTTGTCGGGCGTTACCGGCTGCCCATCCGGGCCCAGCGGTGGGGCCGGAGGGTTATTCAAGTCGGCAGCGACGTTGTACCAATGTGTCGGGATTTCTGATTCGTCAAGAATGACGCGGGTTTGAGTCATGTATCTCTCCCTGATGATATTGATTTGAAAGCGTAACAATACTGCAACCCTGGGCAGGGTCAACTATTCGTGTAAAAAAGGTGTTTATAAGTTAAGCTGCGCGAACGGCCATCTGCTATACGAGGCACTATGAGAGTCTTTCTTTTATTCCTGATTCTTTTCGCACTATTGCACCAAGCGCATGCTGGACCGGACTTCAATTGTATGAAGGATTGCTCTCGTCAGGGGTTTGACCGAAACTATTGTATGGGCATGTGCGAAACGCGGCGCGACGCTTCTGGAGGCCTTCTTGATCAACCCGGTTTGCCAAGAAATCCTGCGTTCGATCAATTGAAACAGGATGCTTCGCCAGCGCAGTCGCCATTGCCTGTGATCGATCAGAAATGCCTAAGAGATTGTCAGCGACACGGTTATAACTATGTCTTTTGTCGCAAGCAATGCTCGTACACCTATTGAAAAAGACAGAAGTTTCCAGTTATGCCCCTTCCCCCAAAGAGATCTCTGGCAGTCGCGTTTTCGTGCTGGTTGGGCCTGATCGCCCCTGCTTACCCGCAACATAACGGGGATGATCCCGTAACAGTGGCGCAAGATTTAATTGCTGGAGGCAAGGGCCGCGAAGCTAAATCAGTCTTGCAACCATTGGCCATCTCCGGCGATCCGGAAGCCGCGTATTGGCTAGGCCGGCTTTATTATTATGATGTAGCAGGTATTCCCAAGAACTATCGGCGTTCGGCATACTGGTTTGCGCGATCAGCGAGGACTGGGCATTCCGGGGCACAGTACAAATTGGGTGGGATGTACTTCTCGGGCAGGGGTGTCCCAAAAAACTTTTCAATTGCGGCGACTCAATGGCGCGCTGCTGCCCTTCAGCGACATCCGGAAGCACTCAACAACCTAGGGGCATTGCTGGCTACCGGACAGGGCGTTGGAAAGAATCCTGAATTGGGGCTTGTCCTCCAGATTACGGCTGCCGATATGGGCTCCGAAGCGGCGCAAAGCAACGTTCGGAACAAGGGAAGACGACCCGCCGCAACTTATATGAAGGAGCAGTTCTTGGCGAACCCTGCAGCATTGGACGACAGGCTAATGCGGGTTGTAATCGACGAGCCTTGAGCCAACCCCTCTACTTGCCGCCAATGCTTCCGACACGATTTCCGGCAGTGTTCTGATCGCCAACTGCGGTAGCGGTTCCGCTTTGAACACGGGCCCCGACTCGGGTAGCACCGGTGACAGAAACGCCACCTGAATTTGTTTGACGTCCCGACTGAGTGGTTTTGCCTGGTAGGGTTGTTATCTCTTGAGCTACCCCGCTACCGGTTGCAGTTGCCGAACCATCTGGTATCGTCATCGGAGGCAAACTTCCACCACTCGCAAACCCACGCGGATGACTTGACCGCTCAACGGGTACATCACCTGCCCACGCGAATGCTGCGAAAGCCAATAGCAAGAGAATCGGGATCTTGGTCATTAGAGAAAGGCCCGCCTTGCGGCGGGCCGAAGAATAATCCTGAATTACTTGCCGCCAATCTGACCAACAGCATTTTCCGCCTTGTTACCCTTGCCCACGGCAATCGCGGTCTGGCTGCCAACTGCGGCATTGATGTTGGTGTTGCCCTGGATTTTGGTACCGCCCTTGATGGCGCCGACCGTGTTCTTAGCTTCATTGTCTTTGCCTACGGCAATCGCGGTCTGGCTTCCGACAGCAGCATTGATATTTGTATTACCCTTAATCTCGACGCCTCCGGCAGACTGAGCGATTGCGAAAGTGGTAGCGGCGGAAAGAATACCGGCGAGAATGATTTTGCGCATGGTTGTACTCCTAGGAAGGTGGGGGAAAGTTCAACCGATGATGCGGAATTGCACCCTTCGGTTTTTCGGGTCGGCTGGATCAAGACCATGCAGAGGATCTGACGGCCCTTTTCCAACCGGCATGAAACGCATCGGATCGAGCCCGAAGCGATCAATCAGGTGATTCATTACCGAGAAGGCACGCTCGCGCGAGAGTGCTACGTTGCGCGGATAACTTCCAGAAATGTCCGTATGCCCCTCGACTAGGATGCGGACCCCTGGCTCCTTCTGCATGAGCCCGGCAATGGACTGCAGAAACGGCAACGACTCGGGAAGAATTTGCGAACTATTTACTTTAAACTGGATCGGGAAAGCAATTGCATTCTCCGAAACCTGTATGGAGGGTGCGTGGCTAGTAGCCGGAGGTGGTGCGTATTGAGGCTGTGCAACGGAGACCGCAGCAGAAGCTTGCGGAGTGTGCGCTTGCGCTTGAGTGGGCAATGCCTGAGTGGCAGGCGCAGACTGCCCGGCAGGTGCGTCGTCGAAAACAATTGCTCGTGTCTTGTACTGTTTCTTGTCAGCTTTGGCCCCTCCGAGCAGTTTCTGTTGCAGTTCTTCCACGCTAGGTGCTTTATCGTAAACAGTCACATCTGCTACAGCATCTCTCGAGATCAGAACGAAGGCAGCGGCCAGAGATAACGACAAAGTGCCCAAGCTCCGACGAATTCTTCCGGCCCGAAGCTGAGGAACGTTACTTGCAAACATTGATAATCTCCTTTGCCGTTACGATTGTTTCTTTGGAGCCTTGACCGCCGGGCGAAGCGCCAACGTTCATCGTGCAGGAACCATCCCGCTTGTTACCAATATTGACCTGAGTTTTCTGCTTTTGCATGCCATCAACGCCACTTTGCAAATAACCCTTCGCCATGGCTTTGTTGACTTTCGACTGGCCACGTGAGTTGAGGTGAGTTCCCTCGTTGATAGCCAACGTGGGGAAACTTAGTGTAGCCAAAATAGTAACTGCAACCAGTTTATGAATAATTGCCATTGCTAATCTCCTCATTCACAACCATCAACGCCTTTTGTGCCGATATTGATGCAACCCTTCTTTCCAGAGCCGCCTACGACATTCGTCACACTGCCCACTCCTACGGTAACCTTGCCGCCCTGCCCCTTGACAACTCCAATATTGGTCTTGGCGGTATTCCCCGCGCCGGCTGCGATCGTCGTCATGCTGCCAACCGCTGCATCAATCTGTGTGCGCCCCCGGGTATCGGAAGCTACGCCAACATTGCTCTGTGCTTTGTTGCCGGCACCCACTGCCATGGTTGTCTGCGAACCAACAACCGCGTTAATTTCCGTACTCCCCGCATCGCCTTTCACGACGCCGACATTGCTCTGGGCGACATTACCACTTCCCACGGCGACCGAAGTCTGACTACCTACTGCAGCATTAATCTGCGTGTTGCCGCGCACCACGCCACCTTGCGACTGCGCATTTACAGAGGACGCGGAAAAAGCCAAAACAATCGATGCGCACAAAGCCTTTGTAACACTGCCCATTTCTAAGCTCCTTCTCTTCTGCTTCGGTTAGCTCAACGCGGCCCACAGTCTCTGGGTTGACAACCATGACCCACACAGAAAGGATTCGGCTTTCATTGGTATTGAAGTCTAGAATAGCTTACAACAAGTTGACCTGTGTCAATATATTGCACATTAAAGAGACTAGTCTGTACTTACCCCATTGTTTACTTTGCGAGGTTTGTCATGGCAACGGATTATGTAAAGGTAAAGCGCCCACCCTTGAATGGCTTTCCTATTCTACTTATGTCGGCAGCGTTTCTTTCTGTGGCGGGTTGTGTCGCTGATCCGCCAAAGCCAGAGACGGCCACAGTTTCGGCGGCGGTTAAAACGCCTGCGGCAAAGACCGTAACCAATTTCACCCCGGCGCTACGATGTATGGATGATTTGTTGCTAGCTTACGGCAAACGCGACATAGTGATCACTACTGCGGGCATTCCCGATTCGACAGGCAAAGTGATGGCTGGGACGAAGGAGATGTTGATCACCGCTGCCTCTAAGATGTCCATCAAGAGCAAGGGGCTCACTTTCATTGATTACGATACCGAGCGGGCTGATCTGCTCGCACTGTTTCAGGATGTTCAGGCAGCAGGGGCCTTCCAACATAAACTGCCCAATTACTACATTCGTGGCGCGATTACTCAACTTGACGACAATGCAATTGACGCTCAGTCGGGAGGGGGGATAGCGCTTCCATTCCTTGATGTCGGTATTTCGCGGGACCAAGTTTCGTCTGTTGTGTCCATGGATATGAACATTGGGGAAACGACCTCGCGCATGATACTGCCTGGAGTAAACGCAAGTAACTCCTTGATAATCACTCGCAGCGGTAAAGGTACTGATGTTGGCGGAAAGCTTGGGAAGGTAGGCTTTGCCTTCAGCATGTCGCTCAACAAGAATGAAGGACTCGGTTCAGGTGTGCGCGCCCTGATAGAGCTTGGCATGATAGAGCTGGTCGGCAAGCTCACCGGAACGCCATACTGGAAGTGTCTGGAAATTGAAAAGACCAACCCGGTTATGCTTGAGCAAGGGCGCGAATGGTATGACGGGATGAAACCAGAAGACCGGGTCAAGCTGGTGCAGCGCAAATTGGCAGGGATGAACCTTTTTCAAGGGCAGGTTGATGGTATTGTCACACGAGACTTGGCTTCCGCGATTGGCAAATATCAAGCTGAGAACGGCTTGATAGCCGACGGAAGGATTAACTTCGATCTTTATTATGCGTTGCTTGACGCCGATCAACCACTAGCCTCTGATCCAACTGCCGGTCCTGCAGCGCCGATGATAACCGCGTCGCCGCGCCCGGCCGGAGCGGGTGGACCGATGGCCGTCAAGCTTGATACGGATCGAGGTCCGCGGCCCACCTACAAGCCTAGAGAGTTTCTTCAGGCGCGTGTCAGCCTTAGCAATGATGGCATTCTCTACTGCTACTACCGAGATAACTCAGGGACTATTGCCCGAATCTTCCCCAATCGTTTCCATCCGGATGCTTTCGTGAGGGCGGGACAACCGTTTGGTTTGCCCCCTGAGGGTTCGCCTTTCAGAATTCGCTTCGATAAGCCAGGGCAAGAGCAGGTTGTCTGTTTTGCTAGCGAAAAAGACTTACCCATACCAGCTAATCTGAAAGGTGCGGACCTGACACCACTCAAGGTCGCTTCTATTGACGAGATTTCAGTTGCATTCAAGAAGTCCAATCCGAATGTGGCTGAGGCAAAACTCGATATCGTCGTAAGGTAAGGAGCACTGCATATGCTTCGGCGCGTGGCCGCCCCAGTCATTTTGTGCCTCACGCTCTGTCCGGCGTGGGGCGGGGAGATCATCTTCGTCGATCCTGTGCGTGAGAAAGCCCAGAACCTGCCGCCCCCCGTTAATGCTAGAGCCAGAACGCAACAATCGCTGGAGCACTCGTTGGAAAGCGCACGCGAGCGGGTAGGGCGGGGCCGGACGACCGAAATAATTTATCTTGATGATAACAACAGCTTCCCGTCTGCCCCCCCGGCTGCTGAACGTGCTGGCTCAGCACGTGATTACCTTGATGGTTTGCCACATCCTCCGCCGACGGTCATTTTGAAATCCGGGCCACCACCGAATGATGCCGCTAGAGCCAGAGAGTCGGCTCGCTCTTGGATAGCCCCCCCCCCTCCCTCGAAGCATCCGGACCAGTGTAGAACCGAGAATATCGTCGGGGGGATCGAAGGGCAGCCTCAAGGGCATACTGTCATCCAAAGCAGCAAGGGCGGCGTTACTGTTTGTAAATAGGAGGACGACAAGATGTTTAAGCTGTTTATCGCGGGTCTGACCGGCTTGTTGCTCGGTCATGGAGCTTTGTCGCAGATTGCTGTTTCAGCCGGTGGTCAGGATGTTCGGGTTGGCGCAGACGGTTCGGTTAGCGTCAAGGGTGCTGGTCAGGATATTCGTACTGGGTCGGGTAGCCAAGTTTCCGTAGGTCCGGGAAATAAGGTCAAGTCGTCGGTTGGGGAGGTCGAGCCAGAGGCGAAAATCGAAGGGGTTACGATCATCAATGGAAAACTCTGGATCGATGGCAAGGAAATTCCTGCGGGGGTGGAGCGCTACAAGTCACCGCAAAACGGGAAGATATACAACATCGAGCGTCGAGGAAAGAACGTTTCAGTTACCA
>CAZAWN010000069.1:0-13302 GCA_964488825.1 uncultured Methyloversatilis sp.
ATTGCTAGTCGTGCGGGATTCGCTGAATCGGCCCGGCGAGTTCGGGCCGCAATCCGCGCGAGTGGCTGTATAGCTTGGCCAGTGCGGCAAGATCGATATCGATATCTTCATGCGTCTCGATGACTGCCAACAGGCCAAGGCGGCGCTGGCCATAATCGATGACCCCGGCGATGATCGGTACGTTGGCGGCGCGGGCGATGCGATGAAAACCGGTCTTCCAGCCCGGCACATAGCTGCGCGTGCCTTCCGGTGCGATGGCAAGCAGAGCGGGCGGACCGGTACGCAATGCGGTCGCAATGCGCTCGACAAAGTCGGCCGGCGCGGAGCGATTGACCGGGATGCCGCCTAGTGCCCGCATCGGCACGCCGAGCGGGCCGCGGAACAGGGCATCCTTGCCGACCCAGCGGATATTCAGCCCGAGCGCGGCGCGCACCAGCAAACCCAACGGAAAATCCCAGTTCGAGGTATGCGGATAGGCAACCAGTACCGCACGCGGCGGGCGCGTCTCGATATCCACGCAGGTCCAGCCTAGTACCCTAAGGATCAGGCGAGCGATGCGCTGGGTGATCGGCATCTTTCCCTTCGTCTCCTTGGCACCGTTTCGTCAGCTGAAGCGCTCGTCCAACCAGGCGACAATGTCCTGCGCCGGCCGTCGCCAATCGACTTCAAGCATCAGTCCATGGCCCATGCCGGGGTAGAGCGTCGCATCCGTACCGTAGCTACGCGCGGTCATTTCCACCAGCGAGGCGGGAATGATCGCGTCGAGTTCGGCCCCCTGCACCAGCAGGCTGGCGCTGCCTTCCGGCAGGTTCTGCAATACCCTGCGGGTATGCGGCAGGTTGAAGAGGGTCATATCCCAGATGGCACGGTGCGATTCGGGTTGGGCCATACGGTACCAGCGCGTCAGATCGGCGACCGAAACGGGTTGGGCGAACAGCGCGGCGCGCAGGCTGTCGAGCGACACTTGCTGGCCGGTCATCAGCCGGTTGAGATCGCCCAATATCCCCGGCTGCTTGAACAGCATGCCGAAGGCCGAGGCGGCGAGCCCCTGCGGCGGAACGGAGCACATCAGCACAGCGGCGGGCGCACAGTGCTTTTCCAGATACTTTTGCACCACGAACCCGCCCATCGAGTGGCCGATCAGTACCGGCGGCTCGGGCAGTGCGGCAACCGTGGCGGCGACATCTGCGACATAGTTGTCGATCGAATAGCTGTCGAGATGATCGCGTCGCCGGCTGCCGCCGTGGCCGGAGAAGCTCAACGCGTGACAATCAAAACCGGCGGCGGCAAACCAGGGCAAGTAATGCTCCCAGCACCAGGCGGCCGTATAGGCGCCGTGGAGAAACAGGAGAGGGGGAGTTGCCGGGCGGGCTTGCTGAGGCGCGCAGTGCAAGACCTCCAAAGGTATTTCGCGATCATGTGGCATCGCCGCATTCTAGGCGATGCCGTCACACCAGCGCCGACTATTACCGCCGTAGGCTTACGCCTTGCGCGCCAGATTCCAGACGCGATCCCAGTAGGATGAGCTGATCTTGAGCACGGGCAGGGTGGTGTAGCTGCGCAGCGAAAACTGGGCGCGACTGCTGTCCCGCAGCACCGGATCGCGATAGAGCGTGCCTTGGGTCCCGACGAAAGCGACGGCCTGACGCGGCGTACCGACAATGATCGCTGTTTCGCGACTGGCTAGCCGCACGATCGTGCCCGCCGGGTAGTGTCCGCTCACCCGCCGCAAGAGGTCGATCAGTCGCGCATCGAAACACTGTCGGTTACGCGAAAGCAGCCAGTGAAAGGCCTCCTGCGGCCACTTCGGCGCACGATAGGGCCGCGGAGCGACGAGCGCGCACCACGCATCGGCAAGGCGCAGGATGCGCGCCTCCGGACAGATTTCGTCGCCTTTCAGGGCATGCGGATAGCCGCTGCCGTCGAGCGATTCATGGTGTTGTTCAACAGCGTCGATCCAGCGCAGATCCACTCCGGGGGAGGCCATCAGCAAATCGGCCGCCAGAATGGGATGACGCGCGAGGTTGAAGCGTTGCGCCGGCGAGAGGCGCTTCTTCACGCCGGCCAGATCATCCTGAAATTCGGCGCTCGTCAGGTTCATGATCATCGCCGCTTTGGCAACGACGAGCTGTCGCTCGGCATTCATCTGCATGCCGTGGGCCAGGTGAACGCCCAGTACGGCGACGTGAAACGCATGCCGCAAGGCGGCACTTTGAAATGGCAGATGGGGCGCCATGCCCAGGCACAACTGTGGCGACTCATCGAACAGCCCGACCAGTTCGGTGGCCAGCGTGGAAAGCCGGATCACATCCTGCGCCACGCAGGACCATCCCTCGACAACCTCCACAAAAGCTTGCGCAATTGAGTCGAGACGGTCGCAAGGCTGTGTCGACGGCGACTTGCGCGGCGCTTGGGTCGGCGCCGGGACTGCGCAGGGCCGTTCCGGCTGCGGCAGGTACTGGTAGGTGGAAAGCGCTTGCATGCGCCGACTAAAGCAATTATCCGGCCAGGCCTTTGGATTGCTGAACGGCGCTTTCTGGTGTTTTCAGTTGCGACGAGCCGGCAAGAATTGCCGTCAAACCACAGGGGGTGCCGTCACGCCAGCGCCGACTCTTTGCAACGCCTCGTCGGGCGTCAGTATCTGGAACAATCCGGCAAGCCGACGACCGCGGCGCAGCCTGAGCACCAGTTTGTCGGCGCTGACCAGCCAGTCGGCGCGACCGTCGCGGGCCAGTTCGAGAAACTTCTGGTCGTCGCGATCCTTGCACTTCGGCAGCATCAAATCCAGCCGCGGTTCGCTTTCGACCATCTGTACCAAGGCCAGATAAGCCGCCAGGACGCATCCCTGCTGCGCTTCATCGAGAGCGAACAGGGGGTAGTTCAGCACGCGGCGGAATTCCGCGAGACAAGTTGCGCTAGTCAGGGCGATCCACCGTCCGCAAACGACTTCGCCCCGCAAGGGGGCGAAGCGACTGTCCTTGAAGACGAACAGCGAGAGCAGCACATTCGTGTCGAAGACGACACGAATGGCGCTTTCCGTCATTTCATCAGCCCTGCTTCTGTTGGTCGAGACGGAACTTGACGAAGGAACCCGGCGCGTCTTCAAGCACGCCCAGCTTGCCGGCGACCGGATCGCGCGACGGCACAGTGGCGTCGCTCTGCGCCATCAGCCAGGCCTGCCAGTCGGTCCACCAGGAGCCCTCGTTCTGCTGGGCGCCCTCGAAGAAGGCGTCGGCGGTCGCCGGCAGCGACTTGGCGTCATTCGTCCAGAAACCGTACTTTTTCGCGGCGGGCGGGTTGACGATGCCGGCAATGTGGCCGGAGCCGCCGAGCACGAACTTGGTCGGGCCACCGAACAGGCGGGCGCCCAGATAGGTGCTCTTCCACGGCGCGATGTGGTCCTCGATGGTGGAGATGAAGTAGGCGGGAATCTTGATCTTGCGCAGATCGATTTCGACATCGCCGACCATGATGCCGCCGGGGTCCTTGAGACGGTTCTGCATGTACATGTTGCGCAGGTAGAAGCTGTGCATCGCCGCCGGCATGCGCGTGGAGTCGGAGTTCCAGTAGAGCAGATCGAAGGGAAACGGGTCCTTGCCCATCAGGTAGTTGTTCACCACGAAGGACCAGATCAGGTCGTTGGCGCGCAGCATGTTGAAGGTGCCGGCCATCTCGGTGCCCTCGAGGAAGCCGCGCTCGCTCATGCGCTGCTCGAGACCGGTGACGGCTTTTTCGTCAATGAAGATGCCCAGTTCGCCCGGCTCGGAGAAGTCGATCATGGTGGTAAAGAAGGTCGCCGAGGCAAGGCGCTTGTCTTTCTTTGTCGCCATGTAGGCCGCCGTGGTGGCGAGCAAGGTGCCGCCAAGACAGTAGCCGGCCGCGTTGATTTCTTTCTCGCCGGTCTGGGCGACGATCTGGTCGATGGCCGTCAGCGTGCCTTCGAAAACGTAATCTTCAAAGCTCTTCTTCGCCAGTGTCTCGTCCGGGTTGACCCAGGACATCGTGAATACCGTATGGCCCTGATCGAGTGCCCACTTGATGTAGGAATTCTTCTCGCGCAGGTCGAGGATGTAGTACTTGTTGATCCACGGCGGCACGATCAGGAAGGGGCGCTTGAACTGGGTCTTGGTCGTCGGCGTGAATTGCAACAGCTGGAACAGGTCGTTCTGGAACACCACCTTGCCCGGCGTGGTGGCGACGTTCTTGCCCAGCTCGAAGGCGGTGGTATCGGTCATCTTGACGCGCAACTGGCCATCGCCGCTTTCCATGTCGCGCAGCAGGTTGTTGAAGCCCTTGAGCAGGTTCTGGCCGTTGGAGCTGACGGTTTCACGGAACACTTCCGGGTTGGTATGGGCGAAGTTCGACGGCGACATGGCATCGATGAACTGGCGCGTGAAGAAGTTGACCTTGTCCTGCGTATGGTCGTCGAGTCCCTTCACACCATTCACGGAATCATGGATGTGGCGCGCCGTGATCAGATAGCTCTGCTTGATGAAATCGAACAGGAAATGCTCTTCCCACTGCTCGTCCTTGAAGCGCTTGTCACCCTTGGCGGGCATCGCGATCGGCGGTGCCTGCACGCCCATGACACGCAGCATCGAATGCTGCCAGAGCGAGAAGTAATCCCACACCAGATTCATCTGCGCTTGCGCCAACTGGTATGGGTTGGCAAGCATCTTGGCCATCATGTCCATGAAGGCCTGGGCGACGCCCAGCTCATCCTGCGGCGCTGCAACGCCTTTTTTAGCTTGGCGATTGATGTGGTCGCTAATCAGCTTGGAGGCGCGCTGGGCCACCTCGGCATAGGTTTTGGCCACTTCTTGAGGATCGGGCAGGGCAGGCTTTTCTGTTTCTTGTGTCATTTCTCTCACTCCAGGTTCAAGGTTTGGCGATATAACGAACAATACCGTTCGCGGTGCTGCGGGTCAGACGATGGTGCTGCTCCAGATAATTCAGATGGGCGATGGCTTCGCCCATGGCGAACAGGATTTGATGCGGGTCGTCGATCGGGCGACCGAATAATACGGCGAGCAAATCGCCCGCGCTGCGCGCTTCCGTAGCGCAGGCCGCCAGCAGGTCGGCGCAGCGCGCCGCGTGATGTGCGTGCAACTCGGCAACGCGTTCGCGCACGCCATAAAAGGGGCGGCCATGCGAAGGCAGCACCAACGTGTCGTCAGGCAACTCGGCGAGGCGGTCGAGCGAATCGAGGTAGAGCTGCAGGGTGTCGAGTGCCGGCGCGGCGGCGTAGGCGCTGACATTCGTCGAGATACGCGGCAGCAACATGTCGCCCGCGATCAGCACCCCGAGTTCGGCACAATACAGACTGGCATGCTCGGGCGCGTGGCCATGCCCGACAATGACCTGCCAGGAATGAGCGCCAATGCGCTGGGTAGCGCCGTCGAAGAGTGGTTGGAAGCTGGCAGGAATCTGTGGCACGCCGCGCCGATAGACGTTGCCGCGGGCGGCCAGCGCAGCGCAGCGGTTTTCCTCCAGACCGTGCCGGCGGAACAGTTCGATCATCGAGGGAATGTCGAAGGGGGGCAGTCCGGCCGCGATGACATGCGCAGTCAGATACTCGCCCTGCGTCATCCACAACGGCGCGCCATACTCGGCTTCAAGCCAGGCGGCGAGGCCGAGATGGTCGGGGTGGAAATGCGTGACAATCTGGCGTGTCAGTTGCCGTCCCGCCAGCGCCGAGTTCCACGCCTGCTTGACCGCATCCAGCGCGATACCGGTATCGACCGCCGCCCAGCCCGCGCCATCTTCCAGCAACCACAGATTGATGTGGTCGAGCGCAAACGGCAAGGGCATGCGCAGCCAATTCATGCCAGGTGCAACCGTCAGGGTCCCGCCCGTTTCCGGCAGGGTATCGAAGGGGAAGGTGATCGGCATGCGGTGAATTTGAGGAGCGTTGCCCGGTTGGCGGAAATCTGTTTAACTGCGGCATCTTAACGCGTTGCGACGGATAGTTTATCTGAATCCGGCGCTTTATGGTGCACTGCAACAATATGAACCTATCCCTGGCTGTCCGCGAAGCTCGAACTTCTTGAATTCAGACTTGATCGCGACCTACTCCAAGCTCATTGTCACGGCCGTTATCTGGGGCGGCACGTGGGTTGCTGCCCGTTATGCGGTACAAGAGGTTGCTCCTCTCGGCATTGCGGTCTGGCGTTTCTTCTTCGCGGCGACCAGTCTGCTTGCACTGGTCGCCTGGCAGCATGGCCGTCTGCCGGGACTCAGCCGGCGGGAGTTGCTGCTGGTGATCGGCCTCGGCGCAAGCGGCATCTTTATCTACAACCTCTTCTTCCTCTACGGCATGCAGCACATTACGGCCGGACGCGGGGCGCTGGTGGTCGCCGCCACACCGGTGATCACCCTGCTCGCCGCAGCCTGGCTGCTCAAGGAAGGCATGACGCGCATCAAGGCCCTCGGCAGCGCCCTCGCCTGCGCCGGCTGTCTGACCGTGATCGGCCGCGGCGATCCGTTTGCCCTGCTGCGCGGCGAGGTAAGCAGCGCCGACCTGATGATTCTTGGCTGCGCCATCATGTGGTCGATCTACACGCTGATCGGTCGACTGGGTACGCAATCGCTGGCGCAACGCAATCTGGGCGCACTGGTGATGACCGCTTATGCCTGCTGCGCCGGCTTTCTCATGCTGCTGGCAGTGGCCTTGTTTGACAATCCGGCGCAGCTGACACCGGACTACTCTCCGCTGGCCTGGACGGCCATCCTCTTTCTCGGTCTGCTCGGCACGACGCTGGGCTTTACCTGGTTTGCCGCGGCGGTGCAGAAAATCGGTGCGCAACGCGCTTCAATCTTCATCAATCTCGTTCCGGTGGCTGCCGTGCTGCAAGGCGCGCTGCTGCTCGGCGAGCGGCTTGATTTCTCGGCGCTGGTCGGCGGCATGCTGGTCATTGCGGGGGTTTTGCTGACGCAGCGACCGGCAAGAACCGCCTGGGAGGTGTCGGCATGATTCTCCTCGGTATCCCGCGGACCGGCAGCGATGCCCAGCGCACTGGGGTTTCATGTCGCCTCAGGAACGCCATCAATTAGTACCACGGCAGGAGGAAAGTGAAGATGGGAAAAACCATTCAAGCCGAGTTGCCCGCGCGCCTCATGGAGGATGCTCAACTGTTGGTCGACCAAGGCTGGGCGGGCAGTATCGACGAATTGCTCGCGGAGGCGTTGCGGCGTTTTCTCGAATCGCATCGAGACGACTTGACCGAGCGCTTCATCCGCGCCGATGTGGAATGGGGACTCCGTGGCCAGGGTTGAAGCCGAATCCAGCGGTATTGTCGTTGCCGACGCGGGACCGTTGATTCACCTTGACGAGTTAAGTTCGGTCGACTTGCTCGACGATTTTTCGCGTGTTTTCGTACCGACTGCCGTGTGGAAAGAAGTCGAACATCATCGACCATCAGCGCTTTCCGCTACGATTCTTGAACGCGTTGAGGCTCCGCCGCCCACCCCCGATCTACTGGCTATCAGCCGCATTCATACCTTGCATCGCGGCGAACTGGAAGCCTTGGGGATTTGTTGCACCGCCATCCCAAGCTGTCGCTTGCTTACCGATGACACAGCCGCACGGCTTGCAGCAATGGCCCTGCAGATTCCAGCAAGTGGCACGATTGGCATGCTGCTGCGCGCGTTGCGGCGCGGACAACGCGACAAACATCAGACTCTTGACGCGCTCGCATCCATACCCGAACGCACCAGCTTGCATTTGCGCAAAACGCTGCTTGATGAAATCATCAACGAAGTGCGTTGTTTATGACCGGCCGCCGCAGATCGAACGCTGGCTGGATAATCAGGGATTTTGAGGAGACAATAAAGTGTCCGTAGTTAAGTCCAACTGCCTGGCGGCTTGCAAGTTCAACGCTGCAGCCTTGCGCGGCCTGGGTAATTCCACCGCGCTGAAAACCTCCTTTGAACCGACGCGCTTCGGCGTGTTCCGCATGTAACCGGAGTAAGCATGTTCCAGACCCTGATCACCGAAATCGATGCCGGCGTCGGCATCGTCACCCTCAACCGGCCGGAGCGCCACAACGCCTTCGACGACACGATGATCGCCGAACTTGCGGAAGCCATGCAGTCGATGACCAACGATGCCGAAGTCCGCGTCGTGGTGATTTCCAGCGTCGGCAAGAGCTTCTGCGCCGGCGCCGACCTCGCCTGGATGCAGCGTGCCGCCACTTACGACTTCGAGCAGAACCAGTACGACGCCGGCCAACTGGCCGAGATGCTGCGGCGCATTGCCGATTGTCCGAAGCCGGTGATCGCACGCGTGCAGGGTCCCGCCTATGGTGGGGGCGTCGGTTTGATCTCCGCCTGCGATCTGGCCGTGGCGACCTTCGAAACCAAATTCGCACTCAGCGAAGTCAAGCTCGGCCTGATCCCCGCGGTCATCGGCCCGCACGTGCTGGCCGCCATCGGCGAACGCTATGCGCGTCGATACATGCTGACCGCCGAAGCGTTTTCCGCGGCTGAGGCCTATCGTATCGGCTTGTTGCACGAAATGGTCGGCGACGAAACGGCGCTCGACGAGGTGGTTGGCGAATGGATCGACGCCCTTCTTAAGAACGGCCCGCAGGCGCTGGCTGGCGTCAAGTCGCTCCTGCGCTCCATCGCGGGCCGGCCGCTCGGCCCGAAGGTGATCGACTACACCGTCGGACGCATTGCCCGTACGCGCGTTTCGCCTGAAGGGCAGGAAGGCGTGGCCGCTTTCATCGAAAAACGCAAGCCGAACTGGGTCGCCTAGCCGTCTCCCCAGCGCCGACTTTCACGAAGAGCATCCCCTCGCCAAGAACATGGCATGAACGACGAAGACTTGTATCCCTGCGTCGGCATCTGCCTGCCCGATGCCGACGAGGCCTATTGCATCGGCTGCGGCCGGCCGTGGGGAACGCCGCGCAGCGAATCCGATGCCGTAACCCCAGCGCCGAGTTTGCCCGACAAGGCTGACCTTGAAACTGCCTGACACGATCCGCGTCATCGAGCGCGGCTGGCTGTCGTCGAACAACATTCTCTGTTTCGACAGCGACACCGCAATCCTGGTCGACAGCGGCTATGCCGGGCATGCCGCGCAGACCGTGAAACTCGTCAAGTCGGCGCTGGCAGGACGGCAACTGTCACGCCTGATCAACACCCATTCCCACTCCGACCATATTGGCGGTAACGCCGCCTTGCAGCAGGCCTTCGGCTGCCGCATCGAGATTCCCGCCGGAATCGAGCAGCACATCCTCGCCTGGGACGAAGAAGCTCTGCTGCTCGCCCCAGCGGCCCAACGCGCCGAGCGCTTCCGCCACGACGGCGTGGTGCGCCCCAGCGACACGCTGACGCTGGGCGGGCTTGAATGGCAGGCGCATGCTGCGCCCGGCCACGACCGCGATGCGCTGATGTTCCACTGCCCCGACGAACGTCTGCTGATCTCGGGCGACGCGCTGTGGGAGAACGGCTTTGGCATCGTATTCGGCGAACTGCTCGGCCAAGCGGGGGCGCTGGCGGAAACACGCACCACGCTGGATCGGATCGCTGCACTGCAACCCGCCACGGTAATTCCCGGCCACGGCCGGCCCTTCGGCGACGTGCCGGCCGCCCTGGAACGCGCCTACCGCCGCCTCGACGTCTTCGCCGCCGACCCGGCGCGCATGGCGAAAAACGCTCTCAAGGCCTGCTTCATTTTCAACCTGCTCGACCTGCAAAGCCTGCCGCGCGCGCAACTCGAAGCTCATCTCGCCAGCGTACCCTTCTTTCGCGACTGGGGCGGGCGACTGCTCGGTATGGACATCCCCGCGCTGGCCGAGTGGCTGGTGTTCGAGCTAAAACGCGCTTGCGCGCTTGAGGAGCGCGACGGTATGCTGTGGCCGACCATGGCCGCATAAACAACCGACTGGAAACTTCGATGACCCCCGACGCCATACTCGCCCGCCTGCAAGCCTGGACCGAACGACTGAGCGACCCTTCCGCCGAAGTGCAGGCCGCCTGTCCGCACGACTGCCCCGATACCTGCGCGATGCGCATCGCCGTACAAGACGGGCGCGTCGTCGAGGTGAAGGGCGACCCGACGCATGCCCTGACCGACGGCGTACTATGCACCAAGGTGAGCCGCTACGCCGAGCGCGTCTATCACCCCGGCCGCTTGCTCACACCCATGAAGCGCATCGGCATGAAAGGCGAAGGCCGTTTCGCACCGATTTCCTGGCCGGAAGCGACCGCCCTCGTCGCCGACCGGCTGGCTGCCGTCTGGCGGCGCAACCCGGAAGCCATCCTGCCCTACAGCTACGCCGGCACCATGGGCCAGGTGCAGGGCGAAGGGATGGCCAGCCGGATGTTCCATGCGCTGGGAACCAGCCTGCTGGATCGCACCATCTGTTCCAGCGCCGGTTCCAAGGCGATGGAGCAGTGCATGGGCGCCTATCTCGGCATCGACCCCGAAGCACTCGAAGACGCGCGCCTGATTGTGCTGTGGGGAACCAATCCGGTCACCAGCAACCTGCATCTGTGGCGCGTCATCCAGCGCGCCAAGCGCAAGGGTGCGGTACTCTGGGCCATCGACCCCTACCGCAGCGACAGCGCTGCGAAGTGCCATCATCACATTGCCCTGCGTCCTGGCAGCGATGCCGCGCTCGCCTACGCCATCGCCCATGTTCTGCAGCGCGACGGCCTGCTCGACCAGGCCTATCTCGATGCCCATACGCAGGGCGCAGCCGCGTTTCTGGCCGAAGCGGAACGCTGGACGCCGACCCACGCCGCTGCCTGGTGCGATGTGCCGGAAGCCGACATTGAAGCGCTTGCCCAGGCCTACGGCCACACCCGCCCCGCTGCCATCCGCCTCAGCTACGGTGTGCAGCGCACCGCCGGCGGGGCCGATGCCGTGCGCGCCATCTTCGCCCTGCCGACGCTGGCCGGCCATTGGCGCGATCCCGCCGGCGGCGCGGTGCTCAGCACCAGCGGCTGGCTACCGCGCGACCCGGCCCTGACGCGCCCCGACCTGCTCGGCGCGCGCCGGCCGCGCGTCGTCAATATGAGCCAGATCGGCGACGCACTGACCGCCGCCGACCCGGCCATCGAAGCGCTGGTCGTCTATAACAGCAACCCGGTCGCCGTCGCGCCGGACAGCAACGTGGTGCGCCGCGGCTTCGCCCGCGAGGATCTATTTACCGTCGTCGTCGAGCAGTTCCAGACCGACACCGCCGACTACGCGGACATCCTGTTGCCCGCCACCACCCAGCTCGAACACTTCGACATCCACCGCGCCTACGGCCACCTCTACCTGCTGCTCAACCGCCCCGCCATCGCCCCGCTCGGCGAAGCGCGTCCCAACAGCCGCATCTTCCGCGAACTGACCCAGGCGCTGGCCGCACGCCTCGGCGACGCCTGTCCGGAGCTGTCGCATCCCGCTGCCACCGCCAGCGACGCAGAAATCGCCCGCGATGCCTTTTTCTGGACACGCCCTGCCCTGGTCGGTGCACCCTCCGAACACTTATTCGCCCACGGCCATGCCCGCCTGGCCGCTGCACCACGTGGCAGCGCGCCCTTTGCCGCCGGCGGCTTCGCCACGCCGAACAAGCGTTTCCGCTTCGATTTCCCCTGTATCCCGCAGGTGCGCCCCAACCATGAGGACTGGCAAGACGCGCAGGCAAAACGTTTTCCGCTGCAAGTCATCAGCCCGCCGCCGCGCCACCTGCTCAACTCCAGCTTCGCCAACATCGCCAGTCTCCAACAACTCGACCCCGGCCCGGCCTTGCTGATCAGCCCGGCCGATGCGGCCACACGTGGCATCGCTGACGGCGACCGGGTGCGCATCTTCAACGACCGCGGCGAACACCGCGCGCATGCGAAGGTAAGCGACCGCGCCCGTCCCGGCGTGATCGTCGCCTTCAGCATTTACTGGCACAAACAAAGCCCTGGCGGCCACAACTGCAATGCCGTCACCAGCCAGGCGCTTACCGACCACGGCGGCGGCGCGACCTTTTACGATTGCTTGGTCGAGGTGGAGCGAACATCGGATTAAGCGCAGTGCTCAATGCATCGCGCGAAACTCGGCGCCAGCGTGACGGAAACGAAAATCGCCGGGCTGGCCAGCCGTTAAAACAGTTCCTCTCGATTATCTATGTCGCCGCCCTTCATGCCTGCGAGAACATCCTCGAACTGCCGCTCAAAGTTACCGCCTTCGGCGAGCAGACCGATAATCGCCTGTATCGACGCATCCAGTTCAGCAACGATCTCGGCCTCTTCATTTTGCGTAGCGCCCAACCAGTTGTAACGTCGTTGCACCTTTTCGGCAAGGTCTTGCAGCAGCAACCGGGTATCGCCAAGCATATGATGATATTTTGCGCGCAGCAATTCCACGGCCACTTCCGCACCTCCCAGAGCGACCTGCAACTGCTCGGCGCGGCGTATCGATTCGATCCGCATGTTGACGTTGTCGCAAAGCGCCTCGGCCGTTTCCGCCAGAATTGCAATGTTGTCACGGATACGCCCCGCGTTTTCGGGTTCGGCAGTTTCGTCCGGCATGTTCGCCACCAGAATCGAAACCTGGTCGTAATTGACCACCAGACGCTGCTTGAACTGGAAGAGACGTCCCATGGTGGCGGATTGCTCAAGGATAGCCTGCTCGATCACTCTGGCGCCTGGAGTGGAAGGAACAAAGGTCGTCCCGTTGGGATGGCGCAGCAGGACCGAACTGCGGATGCCCATCTCTGCGATCGTGTTCTGCAAGGTCTCGGCTAGCTTCCGATGGCTGCGGCAAACCATGCTGGCGCGCATGAAATTGAGCAGAGCGCCGTTCTGCCCTGCAGTGGAAAGGAAATTCATCGCCATTGTCTGCAGCGAGGATTTTTCCTCGGCCAACTGAGCACCCGCCCGGTACTGGCGAATAGCCAATGCTGCTTTTCTCAACAATATGGCGCTCTGGACTGGCTTGACGACCAAGTCGTTACCACCGGCATCATAAGCACGCATGTGCGCCTCCAGGCATTCATGCCCAGTCGCAAAGATGATCGGAACATCTGTCCATTCGCGCAAGTGCTGGCAAGTGGCGATACCAGTCATCTCCGGCATCTCGATATCCAGCAGAATCAGGTCGGGTAGCTGCTGCCGGCAGAATTCAAGCGCCTCTGCACCCGAGGAGGCAGTAAATACATCGAAATGAGGGGCCAGCAGGCTGCGATGTAATGCGCGGGTCGTCGCAATATCATCGACAACAAGGACCCGCCCGGACACTGCGGCGGTCTCCGGCAAGTCTTCTGACGGGACAATCGAATTCACAGGCCAACTCACTTTTGTCATGTGGCAATCATG
>CAZAWN010000070.1:0-9980 GCA_964488825.1 uncultured Methyloversatilis sp.
GGCCGACCTGCCAGTCGTTGAAGTCGTGCGCCGGCGTGATCTTGACGCAGCCGGTACCGAATTCCTTGTCGACATAAGCGTCGGCAATCACCGGGATGCTGCGGCCGGTGAGCGGCAGCATGAGCTGTTTGCCAATGAGATGCTTGTACCGCTCATCCTCCGGATTGACCGCGACGGCAACGTCGCCGAGCATGGTTTCCGGCCGCGTCGTCGCGACGGTCAGCGCACCCTTGCCACAGTCGAAGGGATAGCTGATCTCCCACATGAAGCCATCTTCTTCCTCGCTGACGACTTCGAGGTCGGAGACGGCGGTGAGCAGCTTCGGGTCCCAATTGACCAGTCGCTTGCCACGGTAGATCAGGCCTTCCTTGTAAAGGCGCACGAAGGTCTCGGTGACAATCTTCGACAGACCGGCATCCATGGTGAACCGTTCGCGCGTCCAGTCGGGCGAGGTGCCGAGGCGGCGCATCTGGCGGGTAATGGTGCCGCCCGAGTATTCCTTCCACTCCCAGACTTTTTCGAGGAACTTCTCGCGGCCGAGGTCGTGGCGCGAAACTCCTTGTGCATCCAGTTGGCGCTCGACGACGATCTGCGTGGCGATACCGGCATGGTCGGTACCCGGCTGCCAGAGCGTGTTGGCGCCGCGCATGCGATGGTAACGCGTCAGCGCGTCCATGATGGCCTGATTGAAGCCGTGGCCCATGTGCAGCGTACCGGTGACATTCGGCGGCGGCAGCAGGATGCAGAAATTATCCGATTTGTTCGTGTCGAGTCCGGCGTTGAAGTAGCCGGACGATTCCCAGACGGGGTACCAGCGCCGCTCGATCTCGGCGGGCTCGAAGCTTTTAGCGAGTTCCATGGGGGTTCAGTCGTAACGGCGCGCGGCCGAAAACAAAAATTATAGCGAAGGGGGAGCTTCAGCCTGCTCGGCCGGAGCACTGCGGTGGCTGTCAACCAACTGGTCGAGCTGTTGCAACAGCGAGTTATGCACCTTGCTTTCGAGTTCAGAGAGGATCTGCTGGCTGGCGTTAGCAACCGCGACAGGCAGCACCTCGACGAGCCAGATGGAGATGCTCTCCCTGATTTCGCTGCGCAGGGATTCAAGCAGGGCGGTATCGGTTTGCGACGGGTTTGCACTTGAATCGACGACTTCGGTGAGCAAGGGAATGCCGTCGTCAATCTCGGACACCGTCAGGGATGTTGCGCTTGCCTGTGTCGCCGGGCGGGCGACGAAGCTGCGAAAACGCCGCTGGTAAGGGTCATCCGAAATGATCTCATCGATGTCGCGAATCACTGCACTCCCCCGGAAATGTCACGGCTTTCGATGGCATAGCCGCGGTCGCGATAAAACTTGAAACGCTCGCGCGCTGGCAGACGGTCGTCATCGGAGAGGGAGACAATCTCGACCAGATGGTCAAAACGAGAAAATGCCGCCGGCAACTCGTTGCTCAGATTGAGAAGGCAAACATCGTGAGGCAGGTCCTCCAGACGGTCGGTCAGCAGGATGGGAGTTTCTGCCGCCAGCGGGGAGTCCGCGCGGCAATGCGGCACGAAGCTCAACGCGGGCTGTGTCCACAGGATACGATCCAGCCGTGCCGCCTGCTCTTCATCCGGAACGAGAACAAGCACCGAAAATCCGCCAGACGCTCTCCCAGCCCAGAGCTGCTGCAAACACTGCGCCGCTGACTGAATGCGGTCGGGCGCACCGTGAAGAAAAGATACGCGCGTCACCGTCGTCAGGCCCGCGCGGCGGAGCGCGCCATGAGGAAATGCACCAGCAGCGCTACCGGTCGTCCGGTCGAGCCTTTCTCCTTCCCGGTCCGCCAGGCGGTGCCGGCGATGTCGAGATGCGCCCACTTGTACTTTTTGGCGAAGCGCGAGAGGAAGCAGGCGGCGGTGATCGTACCAGCCGCGCGACCGCCGATATTGCCCATGTCAGCGAAGTTGCTCTGCAACTGTTCCTGATAGTCGTCGAACAACGGCATTTGCCAGGCGCGGTCCCAACTGGCATTGCCGGCATCAAGCAGTTCGCGCGCCAGAGCATCGTCGTTGGCCAGCAGACCGCTGAGAACATGGCCCAGGGCAATCACGCAGGCGCCGGTCAGCGTGGCGACATCGACCACGCATGCCGGCTCGAAACGCTCGACATAGGTAAGCGCATCGCAGAGGATCAAGCGGCCTTCAGCATCGGTATTGAGAATTTCGATCGTCTGTCCGGACATTGAGGTGACGATATCGCCGGGGCGCGTGGCGCCGCCGCCCGGCATGTTTTCCACCGCCGGCACGACAGCGACGATGTTGAGCGGCAGCTTCATCATGGCCGCCGCCTGAATGGCGGCCAGCACGCTGGCGGCGCCGGACATGTCGTACTTCATTTCGTCCATCTCGGGCCCGGGTTTGAGGGAAATCCCGCCACTATCGAAGGTGACACCCTTGCCGACCAGGACGATGGGTTTGTCGCCGGGTTTGCCGCCCGCATACTTGAGAATGACGAACTGCGGTGGCTGGTGGGAACCCTTGGCTACCGACAGCAAAGTATGCATGCCGAGCTGTTCCATGGCATCCCGGTCGAGAACCTCGACCGCAAGCCCGTGCTTGCCTGCCAGCGCCTGCGCCTGCTCGGCAAGATAGGTCGGGGTGCAGATATTACCGGGCAAGTTGGCGAGATTCTTCATCGTGTGCATACCGGCTGCAATCGCCCTGCCTTCCAGCAAGGCCTGTTCCGCAAGCGGCAAATCGCCGCGCCGCTCGACAGCGAAAGTCAGCTTGCGCAGGGGGTGGCGCACCTCGTCTTTCTTGGATTTCATCTGATCGAATCGATACAAGACCTCTTCGACGGCCATAACTGCCTGTCGTATGCACCAGACGATGTCGCGCTTTTTGACCGGCAACTCGGCCAGGTAAAGCGTGCCGTCGCCCCCCCCGGTTTCATTAAGGGTTTTTACGGCAGCGACAATGGCGGCACGGTACTCCTTTTCGCGGAACTCGCGCTCCTTGCCCAGTCCAACCAGCAAAATGCGTTCAGCCTCGACTCCCGGCACCTTGTGGAGCAACAGGGTGCTTCCCGCCTTGCCCTCCATGTCACCCCGACGCAGTAATTCCGAGAGGCGCCCGTCGGCGGCATTGTCCAGCAGTTGGGCCGCCAGGGAAAGCTTGCGAGACGCAAAGACGCCCACGACGACGCAGGCCGTCCGCTGCTTTTCCGGGCTTCCGCTCTTTATGCTAAATTCCACCGCCAGCTCCTGAAGAACAAACGAAAAGCGCAGTTTAAGCGTTTTTCACCTTGATTCTCGTTTGGGCCGGAACCCCGTACTTTCCTAAGCCACCCCCCCGCTCGATGATTTTCCAGCGTGCCGCCCAACGTGAGTTTGCGCAAACCGCAATCGGGGTATTTATTGCCCTTTTTGCCATTCTGCTGACGACGCAGTTGATTCGCTTATTGGGTAAAGCCGCCTCAGGTTCGACTGTCCCCGAGGCAGTGGCTGCACTACTCGGCTTTGCGGCGCTCAATTATTTACCGGTACTGCTATCCCTGACCCTCTTCGTTTCGGTCTTGTTATCGCTTTCGCGTGTTTATCGCGACTCCGAGATGGCCATCTGGTTTTCCTCGGGAGTTTCTCTGGTCTCCTGGTCCAGGCCGGTGTTGCGCTTCGCCTTGCCGGTCGTGCTGGCAATCGCCTTGCTTGCCCTGTTTTTATCGCCCTGGGCGCTGAACAAGCGCACCGAGTATCAGCACCGTATCGACCAACGCGGCGACGTGGCGCGTGTGACGCCGGGGGCGTTCAGCGAGTCGTCGCGCGGGGATCGCGTGTTTTTCGTCGAGTCCGTCCCGGAAGGCGCCGGGGAGGAAACCATCAGAAATATCTTCATCAACTCGATGCAGCATGGGAGGCTCGGCGTTACCGCGGCGGCCCACGGGCATACCGAGGTTGCTCCCAATGGAGACAAATTCATCGTGCTGACGAATGGGCGGCGTTACGAGAGCGTTGCCGGCGAGGCCGACTATCGGATCATCGAGTTTTCCCGTTACGCGATGCGGATCGAAACTTCCGAGGATGGCGATGCGGAAAAATCCGCTAAACACTTGTCGACGCTCGATCTGCTTAAAGACCCAAGCAACCTCAACAAGGGCGAACTGCTCTGGCGCATTGGCGTGCCGTTTTCGGCACTGGTCCTCGCGCTGCTGGCCATACCCTTGTCTTTCGTCAATCCGCGCGCCGGCCGCACCAACAACCTGATATTCGCCTTGCTGACCTTCATGATCTACAGCAATCTTCTTTCCGTCAGCCAAGCCTGGGTAGCTCAGGGGCGCTTGCCCTTCGCTATCGGCGTCTGGGCGGTCCATGCCCTGATGCTGTCGGTTCTGCTCCTCCTGTTCTGGAAGCGTTTGCTGGTATTCTCGCCGTGGCGCCTGATGGGGCGGGAGCGATGACATGAGAGTTTACGAACGACATCTGGCCCGCGAAATACATTCCAGCAGCCTGCTCGTCCTGACGGCGTTTCTCGGCCTGTTCGCTTTCTTCGATCTGATTCATGAAATGGAATCGGTCGGCGCCGCTGGTTACGAGCTCCACCATGCGCTCGGTTACGTGACGCTCAGCCTGCCGGGGCGGGCTTACGAAATCCTGCCGGTTGCGGTACTTATCGGCACCTTGTACGCCTTGACCCTATTGGCGCGCCACTCTGAAATCACGGTATTGCGAACCTCGGGTTTATCGACGGGGCAATTGCTGCTGACCTTGGGGAAAATCGGCAGCGTATTTGCCGTGCTCACCTTCCTGATCGGAGAGTTCGTTACGCCACATACCGAGCGCATGGCGCAGCAATTGCAGCTGACGGCCAAGAGCAAGCTGGTCGGACAGGAGTTCCGTTCCGGTCTCTGGGTGAAGGACGGCCTCTCTTTCATCAATGTGCGCGAAGTATTGCCGGATACAAGCTTGCGCGATGTGCGCGTCTACACCTTCGACGATCAGCAGCGTTTGCTCTCGATCAGCGCGGCAGAGCGCGGAAACTACATGCCTTCCGGGTATTGGCAGCTGAGCGATGTGGCGCATACCTTTTTTACGGAAAAGAAAGCGACTGTCGCCCGCGAGGAAAAAATTGAATGGCGCTCCGCCTTGAGCCCGGACATCATGGCCGTGCTGCTGGTCGTGCCCGAGCGCATGTCGCTGATGAATCTGTACCAGTACATCCATCACCTGAGCGAAAACCACCAGAAAACCCAGCGCTACGAAATTGCGCTGTGGAAAAAGCTGGTCTATCCGCTAGCCACCTTGGTGATGATGGCATTGGCGCTGCCCTTCGCCTATGCTCACGACCGCATGGCAGTCGTGAGCGTCAAGGTTTTCATCGGGGTGATGCTGGGCATTTTGTTCCACATGCTCAACGGCATGTTTTCCCACCTTGGGGTGATCAACAGCTGGAAACCGTTTGTTTCCGCCGTCACGCCCAGTGTCATGTTTCTGCTGGCGGCGGGGGTGATGCTGTGGTGGGTAGAACGCAGATGAGGGGCGTCCTCGATGCAAGCAGCTTCCTCTATTACTCGGTGGATTCCGGGGCGTAAGGGTCGGCCAAAGGAGTGGCTGCGGGTGGTGGGAGCGGCTTGGGCAGGTTTGGTGCCAGAGGATTCTGCGGTTGTTTGCGAGGCGAGATCGGGGAGCTGGGCGCGGGTACTGCGGGGGTGGCGACACGTTTGGCGGCGGTCACGTCTGCAGAAGGTTGCGCGGGGGTTTTTACTTTTGATTTTTTCGGCGCTTTGCTGCGCAAACGTTCCTTTTCGGCGTCAGTCAGCTGCGAATATTCTTCCCACTTCTGCCTGACGAACTGCCTTTCTTCCGGGGAAACACGACTGAGGGTCTTGTACTTTTCGCGGGCGATACGGCGTTCTTCGGGCGCCAGACGCGCCCATTCGCGCATGTTCCGCTGCATGCTTGCCTGTTCGGTGTCGGTCATTTCCGGATAACGCACGGCGATTCCGATCCATTTTTTGCGGCGAAAAGCGTCCATTTGCCCCCACTCTTTTTCCAGAGGGGCAAGAATGGTTCTTTGTTCTGGGGTCAAGGCAACCCAGCCTGGCTGCTCGAAGCGAGGCAGACTGGCATGAACTTGCCAGGGCCAGAATGCGGCAAGGAAGAACCAGGCTATCGCCCAATAGCCTGGTCTTCTTGGAGCCATGCCTGAAAACCCTTGTCCAGATATGCGTTGGGCGGCAAATCGTCAGCCAGCAGGGCGCTGTCGATCACCTCATCTTCGCTTGCCTGGGTGAATCCGTTCCAGTAGTAGGTAAAACTAACGCCCAAGAGCAGCGCGAGGATAGCCAAGGCCATCCGCAAGGGGTGTTTCTCGTCCTTTCCAGTGAGGAGTGCCGTCCCGTCAGCGCCGACTATCGCCGGGGCGGCAACGGCGACGAGTTGGCGCTGCAAAGCGCGCTCGCGCGCGGCGCGCAGCCGTTCTGCAACGGAGCGATCGATGGAGAGCGTTCCGTGATCAAGCACGCGGCAAAGCTGCCGGGCAAAAATATCTTCTTCTCGACTCATGGTCTGATTCCTTTGTTTTCGAGCGCAGCCGCCAAGGTATGGGTGGCGCGCGAGCAATGCGTCTTGACGCTGCCTTCGGTGCATCCCATGACGACAGCAGTTTCGGCAATGTCCAAACCTTCCCAGTAACGCAACAGGAAGGCTTCACGTTGACGCGCAGGCAATTGGTGCAAGGCTTCCTCTACCAGATGCAGGGTTTCGATTTGCAGCAGGGCGGCATGGGGCGTGGCGAACGGGTTGATGGCATTGTCGAATTCGATATGTTCTAGCGGATCGCTCGCATCGTCGTCGTCGCTTTCGAAAGCGGAAAGGGAGGTGAAACGTTCCGCCCGGGTGCGCGCCCGCCGATAGTAGTCGCGAATGGCGTTCTGCAGGATGCGCTGGAACAACAGCGGCAGCTCCTCCACTGGGTTGCCGCCATACTTCTCGGCCAGTCGCATCATGCTGTCCTGCACGATATCAAGGGCGGAATCCTCGTCGCGCACGGCGAAAACCGCTTGCTTGAAAGCGCGCCGCTCTACCTCGGCAAGGAAGCTGGAAAGCTCGGCACGGGAAGCCAAATGATTGCTCGCGCGGAAACGAAGAAAGGCGGGAAGTCTTGACCAAAAGCAGCTAGGTCAAGTATTGTTGCATGTTTCGGGTAATCACCGGCAACTTTGGACTTCGGGAAATGCAACTTACAGGCGCAGAAATTGTAATCAGGTGCCTCCAGGAAGAAAAGGTCGAACATGTGTTCGGCTACCCTGGCGGTTCGGTTTTGTACATTTACGACGAGCTTTTCAAGCAGGATCAGGTCAAGCATATCCTGGTGCGGCACGAGCAGGCCGCAGTCCATGCGGCCGACGCCTATTCGCGTTCGTCGAACAAGGTGGGCGTCTGCATGGTGACCTCCGGCCCGGGGGTCACCAATGCGGTTACCGGCATCGCCACGGCATACTGCGATTCGATTCCGATGGTGGTCATCACTGGCCAGGTGCCGACTGCCTACATCGGTCAGGACGCCTTCCAGGAAGCCGATACCGTGGGGATCACGCGTCCCTGCGTCAAGCACAACTTCCTTGTCAAGGATGTCAAGGATCTCGCCATTACCATCAAGAAAGCCTTCTATCTGGCGAAAACCGGCCGCCCCGGCCCGGTGCTGGTGGATATTCCAAAGGACGTCACGATCCATAAAACGGAGTTCCACTATCCCAAGTCGGTCACGATGCGTTCCTACAATCCGGTGGTCAAGGGCCATACCGGTCAGATCAAGAAGGCTGTCCAGCTCCTGCTCGACGCCAAGCGGCCGATGCTCTATACCGGCGGCGGCGTGATTCTCTCCGACGCTGGCGAGAAGCTGACCAAACTGACGCGCATGCTCGGTTTCCCGATCACCCAGACGCTGATGGGTTTGGGCGCCTATCCCTCCACCGACCGCCAATTCCTTGGCATGCTTGGCATGCATGGCACCTACGAAGCCAACATGGCGATGCAGGAATGCGACGTACTGCTCGCCATCGGCGCCCGCTTCGATGATCGCGTGATCGGCAATCCGGAGCATTTTGGTCGTATCGTCCGCAAGATCATTCATATCGATATCGACCCCTCCTCGATCTCCAAGCGCGTCCGTGTCGATGTGCCGATTGTCGGCAACGTTCCCGACGTGCTCGACGAAATCATCAAGCAGCTCGAAGCCAGCGAGGGCAAACCGGATGCAAAGCATCTGGCGTCCTGGTGGAAACAGATCGAGGAGTGGCGCAAGAAGGATTCGCTCAAATACAAGATGGGCGAAGAGTTGATCATGCCTCAGTACGTCGTCGAAAAGCTCTACGAAGTCACCGGCGGAGATGCCTTTGTGACTTCGGATGTCGGCCAGCACCAGATGTGGGCGGCGCAGTACTACAAGTTCGACAAGCCGCGCCGCTGGATCAATTCAGGCGGACTGGGCACGATGGGCTTCGGCCTCCCAGCGGCGATGGGCGTGCGCTTTGCCAATCCGAAAGCCACGGTCGCCTGCATCACCGGCGAAGGCTCGATCCAGATGAATATCCAGGAATTATCCACCTGCAAGCAGTTCCATCTGCCGGTCAAGATTCTCTGCCTGAACAATGGTTATCTTGGCATGGTACGGCAGTTGCAGCAGATGTTCCATGGCAACCGCTATGCAGAATCCTATGTCGATGCGCTGCCGGATTTTGTCAAACTGGCCGAAGCCTATGGTCATGTCGGCATCCGCGTCACCAAGCCCGCCGATGTCGAGCCGGCCCTCAAGGAGGCTTTCGTCAAACACAAGAACGAACTGGTCTTCCTCGATTTCCTCACCGACAAGACCGCCAACGTGTTCCCGATGGTTGCGGCGGGCAAGGGCCTGTCCGAAATGATTCTGGCGGAGGAGCTTTGATCATGCGTCATATCATTTCCATCCTGATCGAAAACGAAGCCGGCGCCCTGTCGCGCGTTTCCGGCCTGTTCTCCGCGCGCGGCTACAACATCGACTCCCTGACCGTCGCACCGACCGAAGACCCCTCTCTGTCGCGCATGACCATCGTCAGCATCGGCTCGGACGACATCATCGAGCAGATCACCAAGCAACTGAACAAGCTGATCGACGTAGTCAAGGTAGTCGATCTTTCCGAATCCGCGCACATCGAACGCGAACTGATGCTTGTCAAGGTCCGCGCTACCGGCAAGGATCGCGAAGAGATGAAGCGTGTTTCGGAAATTTTCCGCGGCCACATCATCGACGTCACCGAGTCATCCTATGTCATCGAGCTGACCGGCAATGGCGCCAAGCTGGACGCATTCCTGGATGCCATTGACCGCTCGCTGATCCTCGAAACCGTGCGTACCGGCGTTTGCGGCATCGGCCGCGGCGACCGAATTCTTAAAGTCTGAAACCGTCTATCAAAATCAAAGGAAAATCATGAAAGTCTATTACGACAAGGATGCCGACCTGTCCCTCATCAAGGGCAAGAAAGTCACGATCGTGGGCTACGGCTCGCAGGGTCATGCGCATGCGCAAAACCTCAAGGACTCCGGCGTCAAGGTCACTGTCGGCCTGCGCAAGGGCGGCGCCTCCTGGGATAAGGCCAAGAAGGCCGGCCTCAAGGTTGAAGAAGTCGCCAAGGCGGTCAAGGATGCCGATGTCGTCATGATGCTGTTGCCCGATGAAACCATCCCCTCGGTGTATTACGCCGACGTCGAACCCAACATGAAGAAAGGTGCCTCGCTGGCCTTCGCCCATGGCTTCAATGTGCATTACAACCAGGTCGTACCGCGCGCCGACCTCGACGTGATAATGATCGCCCCGAAGGGCCCTGGCCATACGGTGCGTTCCGAGTATCTACGCGGGGGCGGCGTGCCTTCGCTGATCGCCGTACATCAGGACCAGTCCGGCAAGGCCAAGGATGTGGCCCTGTCCTACGCCGCGGCCAACGGCGGTACCAAGGGCGGCGTGATCGAAAC
>CAZAWN010000070.1:9990-13019 GCA_964488825.1 uncultured Methyloversatilis sp.
TTCCGCGAAGAAACCGAAACCGACCTGTTCGGCGAACAGGCCGTACTGTGCGGTGGTCTGGTCGAGCTGATCAAGGCTGGCTACGAAACCCTGACTGAAGCCGGTTATGCGCCCGAGATGGCCTACTTCGAATGCCTCCATGAAGTGAAGCTGATTGTCGATCTGATCTTCGAAGGCGGCATCGCCAACATGAACTACTCGATCTCCAACAACGCCGAGTATGGCGAATACGTCACCGGCCCTGAGGTGATCGGCCCCGAGGCGCGCGCCGCGATGAGGAACGCGCTGAAGCGCATCCAGAACGGCGACTACGCCAAGATGTTCATCCTCGAAGGCAAGACCAACTACCCGGCCATGACCGCCCGTCGCCGCCTGACGGCCGCCCACCCGATCGAGCAGGTCGGCGAAGAGTTGCGCGCCATGATGCCCTGGATCAAGGCTAAGGCGTTGGTCGACAAGTCGAAGAACTGATCCGGTGCAACACTACCCGCACCCCATCATCGCCAAGGAAGGCTGGCCCTTCCTTGGCGGTTCCGTGGCTCTGGCACTGCTGGTCACTTATGGCGGCGGTGGCTTGCTCTGGTCAATTCCTTTCTGGATTATCGCGCTGTTCGTGTTGCAGTTCTTTCGCGATCCGCCGCGCGAGATTCCGGGTAACGAGAAGAGCATTCTTTCGCCTGCCGATGGGCGCATCGTCGTCGTCGAACCCACGCGTGATCCCTGGCTTGACCGCGATTGCCTGAAGATCAGTGTGTTCATGAATGTCTTCAATGTCCATTCGAACCGCAGCCCAATCGACGCTGAAGTCGTCAAGCGCTGGTATCACCCGGGCAAGTTCATCAATGCCGACCTCGATAAGGCGTCGACCGAGAACGAGCGCAATGCCCTGCATCTGCGCAGCGCGACGGGGCACGACATTACCTGCGTCCAGGTCGCCGGTTTGATTGCGCGCCGCATTCTCTGTTACGTCGAACCCGGCCAGAAACTGGCGCGTGGCGAGCGTTACGGCTTCATCCGCTTCGGTTCGCGCGTCGACCTGTATCTACCTAAAGAAGTGCGGGTGAATGTGGTCGTCGGGGAAAAAGTGCGCGCCACCTCCACCGTCCTTGCCGAGTTTCCCTGAGCGGCGATGCCAGACTACCGTCCCCGCAAGACCCTCTTCAATCCGGAACTGCGACGGCGCGGCATCTACATCCTGCCGAACCTATTTACCACGGCGGCGTTGTTCTCGGGTTTCTTCGCCATCGTCCAGGCCATGAACGGCAAGTTCGAGGTCGCGGCGGTGGCGATTTTCATCGCGATGATCTTCGATGGGCTGGATGGTCGCGTGGCCCGGCTGACCAACACGCAAAGCGCCTTCGGCGCCGAGTACGATTCCCTGTCCGACATGGTGTCCTTCGGCGCCGCACCGGCGCTGGTGATCTACGTCTGGGCGCTCAAGGACATGGGCAAGCTCGGCTGGATTGCCGCCTTCATCTACTGTGTCGGCGCCGCCTTGCGGTTGGCACGCTTCAATACCAATATCGAGGTCGTTGACAAGCGCCACTTCCAGGGCTTGCCCAGCCCGGCCGCTGCCGCGCTGGTAGCCGGGCTGGTGTGGGTGATGATCGACAACGAATGGACTGGCTACGAGGCGCGCTGGTATGCCTGTATTCTGACCATTTTTGCCGGCGTAACGATGGTGACCAACCTGCCCTACTACTCGGGCAAGGATATCAATCTGCGAAAGAGCGTCCCGTTCATGATGGTCGTGGCGTTCGCCCTGGCCTTCGCGCTAGTGTCCAGCTACCCGCCCGGCGTGCTGTTCGCGTTGTTTCTGATCTATGCTCTCTCGGGTTACGCGATAGCTTCCGCCAATTGGTTCAATAGGCGCAAAAAGCTTGCGCGCGGCGAATAGTTTGATATATTCGCACCATGACTGCGACGACGCTTTCCATCTTTACCGTTATCCTCAGCCTTACCGCCTTGCTGGTGGCGCGCGATCTGCTGCGCACCAAGCTGCGTCCGCTGCTGCGCCGCGCGCGCTAAACATCCCTCCCCCACAATTCGAGTGCCCTTGCCCGCCGCCCTTCGGCAGCGGACACTATTTACATCAGACATTCCCAGCGGAGAATGACCATGAGCAAACCCCAGTTGTTGATTTTCGATACTACCTTGCGCGACGGCGAACAGAGTCCGGGGGCGGCGATGACACGCGAAGAGAAGATGCGCATTGCCCGCCAGCTCGAAAAGATGCGCGTCGACATTATCGAGGCCGGCTTTGCCGCTGCCAGTCCCGGCGACTTTGAAGCGATCCGCTCGATTGCCGAAGTCATCAAGGAATCGACCGTCTGCTCCCTGGCGCGCGCCAACGAGAACGATGTGCGGCGCGCCGGCGAGGCGATCAAGCCGGCGGTGCGCGGGCGCATCCACACCTTTATCGCCACTTCGCCGATCCACATGGAAAAGAAGCTGCGCATGCAGCCCGACGAGGTCGTCGCCGCGGCCGTGCAAGCCGTTAAATGGGCGCGCGAATACACCGACGACGTCGAATTCTCGGCTGAGGACGCGGTGCGTTCCGATTTCGATTTCCTCTGTCGGGTGTTCGATGCGGTGATTAAAGCCGGCGCCAAGACCATCAACGTGCCGGATACGGTCGGTTACAGCATTCCCTCACAATGGGGCGAGCGCATGCGCAAGCTCATCGAGAGCGTGCCGAATTCCGATCAGGTAATCTGGTCAACCCACTGCCACAACGACCTCGGCATGGCCTCGGCCAACTCGCTTGCGGCCGTGTTGAACGGTGCGCGGCAGGTCGAATGCACGATCAACGGCCTCGGCGAGCGCGCCGGCAATGCCTCGCTCGAAGAAGTCGTGATGGCGGTACGTACCCGCAAGGACCTGTTTCCCGTCGAGACGCGTATCGACACCACGCAAATTCTCCCGGCCTCGCGGCTGGTTTCGCAGATCACCGGGTATGTGGTGCAGCCGAACAAGGCGATTGTTGGCGCCAACGCCTTTGCCCACGAGTCGGGTATCCATCAGGATGG
>CAZAWN010000071.1:0-2283 GCA_964488825.1 uncultured Methyloversatilis sp.
GTCAAGCCCTCCGGCAAGGAAGTCGAACTGCAGTTCGTGCGCATCGAAACCTCGGTGTGTACCGGCTGTAATCTGTGCGTGCAACCCTGCGCGCCCGAAGCCATCGTGCATGCCGACCCGACCCAACCGATCCGTCTCGTGAAGCACTGAAAGTTCATCATGTCAGAACAGAACATCACCAACATTCTCGTCGTCGGCGTCGGCGGCCAGGGCGTCATGACCGCCACCGAGATTCTTGCCGAAGCCGCCATCGCCCTCGGCCACGATGCCAAGAAAACCGAAGTCGCCGGCATGGCGCAGCGCGGCGGGGTGGTCTCCTCGCACCTGCGCTTTGGCCCCAAGGTGCTTTCCCCGCAGATCATGCCCGGCACGGCCGACCTGCTGGTCGGTTTCGAATCCGCCGAAGCGATGCGCTGGTGCCATTACCTCCGGCCGGGCGGCCTGGTGCTGATGAACTCCGCCAAGCTGGTCCCGCCGGTCGTCGATATCGGTCTCTACGAGTATCCGGTTGATCCCTTGGCCGAAGTCACGGCGCGCGGCTATCAACTGCACGCCTTCGACGCCATGAGCATCGCGCTCGAACTTGGCGACGTGCGTCTCGGCAACACCGTGATGCTCGGCGCCATGGCCGATCACCTGCCCTTCCCCGCCGAAGTGCTGCTCGAAGCCGTCCTCAAGCGCTTCCGCGAGCGCAAGCCGAAAATGGTCGAGCTCAATCAGAAGGCATTCGAAGCCGGTCGCGCGGCCGATGCGCAAGCCTCTCAGGCAGTGGCCGCACACTAGACCGGGGCTGCGCCGCTCTACGATCTCGATAGCATGATGCTATTTCTGTAACATTCGCCCCTACTGTTGTCGACGAGGTTAGCAGCGCATGCCGATCACTTTTTCCACCCTGGGTCCCTGGTATTCGACCGAAGAGGCCGCCGATCTCATGGGACGAACGCCCGGTCATGTTTCGCGCCTGTGCAAGACGGGCGAGATTCCGTGCAAGCGGGTCGGCAATAGCGGCTACCTGATCCACGAACGGGACGTCAAGCAGATTCCCGACAACGAACTCAACCCGGCCGATCTGGCAAATTATTACAACCAGCAGTTGTTGCGCGTCGTGAGGCGCAGCGGTTTCGCGCAGAAACCTCGCATTCTCGGCATTTTGTCGCCCGAAGCGGGCGATGCGGCCTCGCTGGTCTACGCCCGCACCCTGCAGGCTGCCTGCGAGGTGGTCGGCTTCGAACTGGTGCTGGTGCGCAACCAGCTGACGCAGGTCGAAGACCGCATCCGCAAGGCCAACGATGACCCGTCCATTCAAGGCATCTTCGTGTTCTTTCCGATCTTCCAGGACGAGCGCGACAAACAGCTCAAGGACCTGGTCGCCCCGACCAAGGACATCGAAGGTCTGTCGCGCTACTGGGCCGACAAGCTGTACGCCAACGAGCGCTTTGTCGACGGCGACAAGCAGCGCAAGGCCATTCTGCCCTGTACCTCGCTCGGCATACTCAAGTCCCTGGCCTATGCGGACAGCCTCGACGAGCGTCCCGGCAAGACCTTCGCCGGCAAGAAGATCGCCGTCTTCAACCGCTCCGACGTGGTCGGCCGTCCGCTCGCCTACATGCTCAAGAACGACGGCGCCACGGTCTATTCCTTCGACATCGACGGCGGCTACACCATGCGCAAAGGGGCGAAGGAATCGCCCGTGACCCGCGCGCAGGCCTTGCGGCAGGCGGACATCGTTATCACCGGCGTGCCCTCGCGCGCTTTCGAGAAAATCCGCGGCGAGGAGATCGGCGACAACGTCACCTGCCTGAATTTCTCCTTCGTGCAGAATTACGAAGACAGCGCCAAACGCAAGGCGGGCGTGTATGTGCCACGCGTCGGGCCGATGACCATCGCCATGTGCATCCGTAATGCCATCCGGCTGTACGAGAACAATCGCGCCACCTACGAGTCAGGCGACCAAGCGCCGCGCTTCGTAGCGAAACATTATGGCGAGGTGATCGAACTTGCCGCTTGACGCCCTGCAACCCTATCTGAATGAACTGGCCAGCGCCGCGCCTGCTCCGGGCGGCGGGGCGGCGGCGGCAGTCACGGTAGCCCAGGGGCTCGCCCTGCTGGAAATGGTCGGCAATCTGACGGTCGGCAAGAAGAGGTTCGCCGCCGTTGAAAGCGAGACACGCAGCCTTCTCGACCGTGCGACCGCCCTTCGGGCGCAAGCGCTGGCCCTGATGGAAGCGGATATGGCCGCTTTCAACAAGGTGATGGACGCCTACCGGATGCCGAGCGAGACGG
>CAZAWN010000071.1:2383-13015 GCA_964488825.1 uncultured Methyloversatilis sp.
CCCTGCGCGCCGGCATGCGCTCAATTGCCCCGCACTGCGGATAACTCGCCCACTTCACGGAAAGGATAAGGAAGTGACCCACCCCACCATCGGCGTCGTCATGGGTTCGGATTCGGATTGGCCGACGATGCAGGCCGCCGCCGCCGTGCTGCGCGATTTTGGCGTCCCTTACGAGGCGCGCGTCGTCTCCGCCCACCGCACCCCCGACCTGCTGTTCGAATACGCCGCCACGGCGCAGGCGCGCGGCCTGCGGGCCATCATTGCCGGCGCCGGCGGAGCCGCACACCTGCCCGGCATGCTGGCGGCCAAGACCATCGTGCCGATCCTCGGTGTGCCGGTGCAGTCGAAAGCCCTGTCCGGACAGGATTCACTGCTGTCCATCGTGCAGATGCCCAAGGGCATCCCGGTCGCCACCTTCGCCATCGGTGAGGCCGGTGCGGCCAACGCCGGCTTGTTCGCCGTGGCGCTGCTGGCTACCACCGACGCCGCCCTGGCCACGAAGCTCGCCGAGTTTAGGCAGCGCCAGACCGACAAGGTGCTGGCGATGACCCTCCCCGAACCGGCATGATCCTGCCGCCCTCCACCCTGGGCATGCTTGGCGGCGGCCAACTTGGCCGCTTCTTCGTCGGCGCGGCGCACGAGATGGGCTATCGCGTCGTGGTGCTCGATCCCGATCCGCACAGCCCGGCTGGACGGATCGCCGACGCGCATCTGTGCGCCGCGTACGAAGACACCGAGGCGCTGGAGCGCCTGGCCGGCCAGTGCGCTGCAGTCACTACCGAATTCGAGAATGTACCGGCCGAGACGCTGGCCTTCCTGTCGAAATACGTCACCGTGCGTCCGCATGCGGACGCCGTGCGCACCTGCCAGAACCGCAGCGAGGAGAAAGCCTTCCTCAAGCGCCACGGCTTCCCGCATGCCCCGTATGCCGATATCCGCAGCGAGGCCGATCTGCGCAACGCCAACGCCGGGCTGTTTCCCGGCATCCTGAAGGTGGCACGCTTCGGCTACGACGGCAAGGGCCAGGCGCGCGTGGCTTCGCGTGCGGAGGCCATCGCCGCCTGGAATAGTTTCCGCAACGAGCCCTGCGTGCTGGAGCAGCAACTCAAGCTCGACTACGAAGTTTCGGTCGTCCTCGCCCGCGACGAAAGCGGCTACGTGAAATGCTTCCCCACGGCCGAGAACAGCCACCGCAAGGGCATCCTCGACGTTTCCCTCGTGCCCGCCCGCACTTCGGGCTGCCTCGCCGGCAATGCCGAGGAAATCGCCGAAGGCATCGCCCGGAAGATGGATTACATCGGCACGCTGGCGGTCGAGTTCTTTGTCGTGCACGGCCAGTTGTTCGTCAACGAAATGGCCCCGCGCCCGCACAATTCAGGGCACTACACGCTCGATGCCTGCATCGCCAACCAGTTCGAGCAGCAGGTGCGCGCGCTGTGCGGTCTGCCGCTGGGCGATGCGCGCGCCCATTCTGCCGCCGCGATGGTGAATCTGCTCGGCGACATCTGGTACCTCGATGACCCGCATCATGCGAAGGAACCCGACTGGGCGAAGCTGTTCGCCATCCCGAACCTGAAACTGCATCTCTACGGCAAGCATCACCCGCGTCCCGGTCGCAAGATGGGCCACTTCACCGTGATCGGCGCTGACGCCGAAGAAGTACAGAAGTCGGCGCTGGCGGGACGGCAGGCCATCGGCATCCGCGATGAGTGACTCGGCGCCGGACCTCGCTCGCGCCGCCGCGCTGTTGAAAGCCGGCGAACTGGTTGCCTTTCCCACCGAAACGGTCTACGGTCTCGGCGCGGATGCCAGCAACCCGGCCGCGGTGGCGAAGATCTTCGCCGCCAAGGGCCGGCCGGCCGATCATCCGGTGATCGTCCATCTGTCTTCGGTCGCCCACCTTGACCGCTGGGCGCGCGACATTTCCCCCGCCGCGCGCGCCGTCGCGGAAAAGTTCTGGCCCGGCCCGCTGACGCTGATCCTCAAGCGCCACCCCGACGTGCCCGATTGCGTCACCGGTGGGCAGGACACCGTCGGCCTGCGCATCCCCAACCACCCGCTCGCGCTTGACCTGCTGCGCACCTTCGGTGGCGAAAATGGCGGTGGATTGGCCGCGCCCTCGGCCAACAAGTTCGGCCGCATCAGCCCGACCGAGGCGCAGCACGTGCGCGACGATTTGGGCGACGCCGTCACCCTGGTGCTCGACGGCGGCCCCTGTCAGGTCGGCATCGAATCGACCATTCTCGACATGAGCGGCGAGCGCACCACCGTGCTGCGACCCGGTATGCTCTCCGGCTTCGACATCGGCCTGTTTCTCGGCCGCATGCCGGCCGAGGCAGTGAATACCCATTCTGTCAAAACGCCCGGCTCGCACCTTGCCCATTACGCCCCGCGCACGCCGCTGCTGATGACGCCCGACGACAGCGTCGCCATCGCCGTGCGCACCGCGCTGGGCAAGAAAGAGCGCATTGCCGTGCTCGCCCCCTTCCCCGCGCCCATCGAAAACCCCTTGATCGTCGCCTGGCAGATCGCGCCCACGGATGCCGATGCTTATGCGCGCGCGCTGTATGCTACGCTGCGCACCCTGGATGCCGCCGGCGCGGATCTGATCATCGTGCAGCGCCCTCCATGGCCAGCCGTCATTGATCGCCTGATGCGCGCCTCCGCCGGGTCCGGCAGCCCCTAGAACACTGCAATACCCCATAACAAAGACACACTAGACACAGAGGAGGTAATACCCATGAACCAGCCGCATATCCACAAAGAAGTCGAAGCACCGCGCCCCCTCGCCACCTTCAAGGCGCCGCCCGGCACTGGTTTCGCCGAACCGAGCACCTTCACCCTGGTGCGCGCCGACTCGCCGGCCATGTGCGTGATGACCGATTTCAAGCAGGTTTCCGTCGCCACCACCCCACCGGAAGCCACCCTGACCCAGGCCAATCAGACGATGATCTCGCGCGGCGTCCGCCTGTTGCTGGTCGTCGACCGCAACGACGAAGTGCTCGGCCTGATCACCTCGCGCGATACCAGCGGCGAGAAGCCGATCCAGATGGTGCAGGAGCGCGGCGGCAAGTTCACCGATCTGCTCGTCGCCGATCTGATGTGCCCGCGCGAGCGCATCGACTTGATCGAAGGGCGCGACGTGCTCGCCGCCAAGGTGGGCGATGTGGTCGCCACACTCAAGGCGCTGCACCGCCAGCATGCCATGGTCGGCGAACGCGACCCGATCAGCGGCAAGGTGAGAATCCGCGGCGTATTCTCCGCCACGCAGATCGGCCGTCAGCTCGGTATGGCGATCCAGACCTTCGACGTCGCGTCGACCTTCAGCGAAATCGAAGGCCTGCTCGCCCAGGACAACGTCTAAGTCCCCAACTTCGTTTGCGTCTGGACATCGAGCTTTCCCTGCACTGGGAAAGTGCTCTCGCCCGACATTGCGATCGATACCGGTTTTCCGGTATCGATCCGCTGGAAAGCGACTTGCCGCCGATGCTGGCGCAGGAACTCGCGAAACTCGGCGCTGGCGATACGGCACAGTGTGCGCTCGCCAGCCCGTCAGGTCGGCTCGCTGCCCGCATTCTGGCCCGCGACAACGAACCCGCCGAAGGCTACCTCGGCGCGCTCGCCGCACTGAAGCTGGGAGTTGCCAAACAAGCCGATCTGGCGACGCTGGCAAGCCTCGCCGAACCTTACGCCCGGCCGCATGCCGACGATCCCGCCTTCTACGCCCAGCCACGGCTCGTAGACCACCTCGACCGCACGGCTCTGGAGCAATGGAGCGGCCTCACCGGCCGCTTCGTGCAGGACGGCATGGCCGTCCTCGACCTGATGGCCAGCCACAACTCGCACCTGCCCGACACCGTGAAACCGGCGCATCTGGTCGGCCTGGGCATGAATGCGACCGAACTGGAGATGAATCCGCGCCTGACCGGACACGTAGTGCATGACCTCAATCGCGACCCGACTCTGCCCTTCGAAAGCGGCGCATTCGATGTCGTGCTCTGCGCCCTCTCGATCGAATACCTTGCCCGACCGGAAGCCGTGCTGAAAGACGTACGGCGCATACTCAAGCCCGGCGGCGCCTGCATCGTCAGTTTTTCAGAGCGCTGGTTCCCGCCCAAGGCAGTCAATCCCTGGCCGACGCTGCCCCCCTTCGCCCGCGTCGCCTGGGTGCTGCGTCACCTGCAACGCGCCGGCTTCGATCAACTCCAGAGCGAATCGCTGCGCGGCCTGCCGCGCCCCGCCGACGACAAACACATCGCCCGGACGCGCTTTGCCGATCCGCTTTACGTCGCCTGGGGAAGGGTTCGCTTAGCCGGCTGAGGCCGTCTGGGCCGAGCCATTGGCCCCCGTCGCTTCAACCGCTGTGCCGGCATCCTCCGGCAGTTTCGCCGCCAACACCTTATCGACGCGCTTGCCGTCGAGATCGACCACTTCCAGTTCCCAGCCCTCCCAGGTCGTTTTATCGCCAGTGTGGGGCAGGCGGCCCAGCAGTAACATGAGCAGTCCGCTGAGCGTGTGATAGCGGCTCTTGTCTTCTTCAGGGACGGTTTTCAGATCCAGTCGATCCTTGAGTTCGGGGATCGGGATCAGGCCATCGAGCAACCACGAACCATCGTAGCGTTGCACCGCCCAGGCGTCATCCTGGTTGTGCGGCTTGAATTCGCCGGTCACCGCTTCCAGCACGTCCTGCAAGGTCACCAGTCCCTGGACTTCGCCATACTCGTCAACGACCAACACCATCTGCGTCCCCGAGGCGCGGAAATGACCCAGCAGATCCATGCCGTTGAGGGTTTCCGGTACGAAAATCGCTGGTTGCAACTGCGCGGCGAGATTCGCTTCGTTGCCCTTGAGTTTCTGCATCAGCAGTTGCTTGGCATTGACGATGCCGAGCACGTCATTGAGTCCACCGCGACAAACCGGGAAACGCGAATGGTCGGACGAAGCGATCCATTGCATGTTCTCTTCGAGCGGACACTCGACGTCGAGATAGACGATGTCGGCGCGGGGGATCATCAGCGAGCCGATCTGCCGGTCGTCGAGCCGGAACACGTTGCGCACCATCTCGCGTTCCCGATCTTCGATCACGCCCGCTTCAGAACCTTCTTCGATCATGGCGTGAATCTCTTCCTCGGTAACGCTTTGGCCAGCATGCTCGCGCTGGCCGAGCAGGCGCAGGAGGGTATCGGTCGAGAAAGTCAGCAGCTTGACGAAAGGCCGGGTAAATACCGACAGAATTTGCATCGGCCGGGCGACCAGGCGGGCAATTCCCTCCGGATTGAACTGGCCGACGCGCTTGGGTACGAGTTCGCCCACGACGATGGAAATATAGGTGATGACGATCACCACCAGCGCGGTAGCGGCGATGCTGCTGATTTCCTGGTCCAGCCCGAGCCCGTGCATCCAGCGCGCAAAGGGTTCGGCCAGCACCGCCTCGCCGACGATACCGTTCAGGATACCGATCGAAGTAATGCCGATCTGAATGGTGGAGAGGAAACGGGTCGGCTCGTCGTGAAGCTTGAGCGCTACCGTCGCCGCACCGTCGCCATCTTCCGCCAGGCGAGAAAGCCGGGCGCGTTTGGCAGTGACAAGGGCGATCTCGGACATCGCGAAAATGCCGTTAAGGACGATCAGGGCGATCAGAAAGAGAATTTCCATGCAGGGTCTCTGGAGTGGGAACGGGAAAGAGTCGGGCGCAGCCAGCCCCCGCCGGGTGCGTTTGGCGCACGGCGTAGCGTTGAACTCCCCGGAATTGGAAGCTGTCGGCCGGGAATCGGGCGACAGAAGAAGGTGCGGACACGCAGCGTAAACGTCTTGCCATAAGCCAAGACGGGGGCGAAGACCCGCTGCAAATCGTATCGAAGGGGGTGGCTACACATACAGCGGAGTCGGAACCCCGCCAGACCTTTCAGGTGAAGACGAAGGCGCAATTGTCTCTGAAAGCCCCTTGTTTGTCACTGCCAAGCCATGACGGGAAGCCGTGCCTGTCATGGAAAACAAACTCGGCGCTGGCGCGACGGCAACAACCGATAGACCGCGGCTTTCTCTCACCCTGCCCCACCCCGATAGCTCACTTGCCCAGCCACTTGTGCAAGGCAGCGCATAACGCGGCGCATTCCCTACCCAACCCTGCAAGCTCTTCTGTTGTCGCTGTGTCGCCGGCTTTGAGGCGACGGTTCAGCTCTGCCGCACAGGCTGCGAAGCGCTTGCCCCCGACTTGTGCGGCCAGTCCCTTGAGCGTATGGGCAGCGCGCTCAGCAGATTCCAGATTGGCCGCGCTCGTCTCGACGGTGAGTTGCTGATGCGTTAGCGGCAGGTCCAGCAAGACCGATTCGACAATGAGTTGCGCCATTTCGCGATCATCGTTGAGATTCCCGAGCAGCGCGGATGAGTCGAAGACAGGGAGGGTGGCCGTTGACGCCTTGCTGGGGCGGGTTGCCGTCTGGTCTGTTTTCGCTTCGCTAGATGACTCTGGCGAATCAAGCCAACGCTGGATCGTTGCGCTGAGTGAATCGCTATTGACCGGCTTGGTCAGGTAATCGTCCATGCCGGCATCGAGCGCCTTCTCGCGATCACCCTGCATCGCGTTGGCGGTGAGGGCGATGATCGGAATGCGTGGATTGACCACTCCCGAATCCGCTTGGCGAATCAACCGGGTAGCGGTGTAGCCGTCCATCTCGGGCATCTGACAATCCATCAGCACCAGATCGTAGGGAATCTGCTTGAGAACATTCAGCGCCTCTCGACCGTTCTCTACCGTATCGGCGTTCAGGCCAAGCTTACTCAGCAAAGCCTGAATGACTTTCTGGTTGGTACGGTTGTCCTCAACGATCAGGATGCGTCTGGACTGGCTTAGCTCAGCCAGAGTATGGCGGGTAACAAAGCGCGGCGTATCGGGAAGGATGGTCGGGTTTGAGTGCTGACCAAGAACCGCGCCGAGGCAGTCGTGCAGTTGGACATTTTTTACCGGCTTGGTCAGGTAGGCCGAGAAGCCTTTTGCCTTTGCTTCGGCGGCGTCCCCGCGCTTGGTAACCGAAGTAAGCATGATCAGGGGCAGCGCTTTCCACTCGGATGTGGAGCGAATACGGTCGGCCAGAGTAAAGCCGTCCATGCCCGGCATTTGCATGTCAAGGATCGCCAAATCCAGACTGCGCCCGGCTTGCGCTTCCGCTGCCAGCGTATCGAGAGCGTTATCGCCGCTCGCTGCGAGCAGCGGCGTGCAACCCCATCGTCCGAGCAGAATTTCAAGCAGGCGCAAGTTGGAGGCGGTATCGTCGACCACCAGTATCCTGCGTCCGGAAAGCGAGGCTTGCAGGATGTTCTCTGCAGGTTCGCCAGCCGCACAGGGCAAGCTAATCTCGAACCAGAAGGTCGAACCAGAGCCCACGACGCTATCGACGCCAATGCGCCCGCCCATGGTCTCCACCAATTGTTTGCTGATCGCCAAGCCGAGGCCCGTACCGCCGTACTGACGGGTAATGGAGCTGTCCGCCTGCGTGAAAGCGGCGAAAAGTTCCTGGATTTTGTCTGGAGCAATGCCAATCCCCGTATCGCGAACCTCGAAACGCAGGGCGATTCGGTCCAACAGAATGCCCGACAAGGGTTTGACGCTCACCGCCACCTCGCCGCTCTGGGTGAATTTAATGGCATTGCCGCCCAGGTTGAGCAGCACTTGACGCAAGCGTCCCGGGTCGCCCAATACCCGGCGCGGCACCTCCGGCATGACAAGGCAGGTGAGTTCAAGATGCTTTTCGTGCGCCCGGAAGGCCAGCAAGTCGGCCACTTCGCCAACCATTACCGGCAAGTCAAAGTCAATTTGCTCCAACTCCAGCTTGCCCGCCTCGATTTTCGAGTAATCGAGAATATCGTTGATGATCTTCAACAACGCCTCGGCGCTGTTGCGTATGGTTTCAGCGTATTCGCGCTGCTCGTCATCCAGACGGGTAGTGAACAGCAAGCCGGCCATGCCGATCACGCCATTCATCGGGGTACGAATCTCATGACTCATGTTGGCGAGAAACTCGGACTTGGCGCGGGTTGCCTGCTCGGCCGCTTCCTTCTTTTCGGCCAGGGCGCGCATCGTTTCCTGCAATTCGTGCGTGCGCGCATCAATGCGCTCTTCCAGTTCGACGTTAAGCTGCTCCAGTTCGCTTTCGGCGCGTCGGCGATTTTCAAGCGCACCCTGAAATGCTTGCAACAAGGCATTAAAGGTGAGGATGACCTGGCCCAGTTCATCGCGTGCATGGATTTTCGGCAGGGCCAGCGGGCGCGCATTGGGCTCAGCCGGATTGACGGCGGTCAAGCCCTTGTTCAGCAAGAGCAGCGGGCGAATGATGCTCAGGTAAAAAACCGCCGTCAGCAAGAAGCTCACCACCACCGCCCAGAGGATGTTGAGCAGGAGTTTGGTTCGCGCCAGTTCGACGAAGCGTTGGCCGATGACCGCGCTGTCAAGCACCACAGTCAGCACGCCGACGGTCTCCTCCGCAGCGCCGTCTGCGCGATAGTTGAGCGTCAGACGGTGCGTTTCCGCACCGGCCAGCAGTTTCTGTCCGATCCATGGCATGCCGGGGCCCAGCGCGTCACGCTGCCTATCGGCCAAGGTGTTGCCGAAGTTGTCGTGCAGCGCAGCGGCCTGAATGGAGTCGAAGCCCAATAAACCGCCGGTGACGTTGCCGGCTTGTTCGGTATTCAGTTGGTAAGCGGCTTCCGCGGCGCTATCCCGTACCAGCGCCATGGTGCGGTCAGTGGATTTGGCAATATCGTCGCGCCAGGCATGCCAGTCGAAGGCCAGTTCCGCCATACCGATTGAAAGACCAACCAGCAAGGCGAGGGCCAGATTAAAAACGATCTGACGTCCTGCCAGACCACGCCAAAGTGGAATAGGAGGAGGGCTCATTGCGCCCCGCTTACCTGGCTGGCAGACCCGCTTCTACGCCATGCCGCTGCTTCATGGCATCGACCAGGCCGGCGTTCGCCTTGAGCCAGGCATCGAATTCCTTTACGACACCGGGGTGCTTGAGGGTGGAGAGATAGTAATGGTCGCGGCTGTGGGGGAGCTGGGCGGCGAAACTCAGCGCCCCGGGCATGCCCAGCGTCTTGTTCAATTGATAGTTCACCACCGCAATATTGGCATAGGCACCGTCAATGCGTCGCGTGACGACCTGTCGTACCAGCGCTTCGAAGCTGGCGTTCTCGGAAACCTTGACCTTGCCCTCCTTGACGCGGTCAATCCATGCCCAGGGGGTGAAGCCGGCTACCGTGCCCAAAGTCCGAATTCCATCGACAGGCATATCTTTGAGCTCGGCCGGGACAACCACGCCGTCGATATACCTGAGTACCGGGGCACTGTATTCAAGCGGTTTCCCACTGCGTTGCTCCTGTTTCCAAAGCGCATTGTCGGGAAATTTGAAGTCGACCTGGCTACCGAAAAAAGCGGCGTAGAGTCGCGGCACCGGCAGGGGCCGGTACTCGAATGTGTAACCGCGCTCCTTGGCGAAAGCATCGAACAGTTCGCGTGCGAACCCCTGGTATTTGCCATCCTTCACCCCGTACAACGGCATGTAGTCCTGATTCTCGACGCCGACGACAAAGGTCTGGGCGACGCATAAGCTCGCCCCTGTGCTCAAGGCAAGTCCTACGATACCGGTTAGCAGTGCTCGTTTCATGGCTCTCCTCCCGAACGATTAAGATTCTCTGACACTAAATGACGGGTTGCGTATGGACGCCTTCAGCGCGCGCGGCTTCCAGCAGAGCGGGAATAGCCTCTTCCTGCAGGCGCAATACCTCCAGACAAGCCTCACCGAGTTTGCTCCACTCACAGGATTTGCTCATGCCGCTCACGCTCTGGAACAGATATTCGGCCAATTGGCTGACGGCCATGAACTGGCGTGCGGCATCCGGGATGTTTTGCGTTGCGCCGCCACGAATGGCGTTGACGTCGTGATGTAGTTCAATGGCGTTGCGAAACTCGATCGGCAGCTTCCATTCCTGAGCCAGCAGTCCGCCGACCACGGCATGGTTAAGCTCCATGGCGGCATCCTCGACGGCAGTGAACGGGCGCTCGCTTTCGTTGTTGGCTACCCTCAGGATGTCGAAGTAGTCGTCGAACATCGACAGGATCGCTGGCATGCCGCAATCCCTGAACAAGCCAAAGGTGAAAGCCTCCTCGGGACGTACCATGAATGGGGTCTCGCGCAACTGGCCAACGATCCATCCGGAAAGCTGAGCGATGCGCGCGGATGAATCCCAGAACCGCTCCAGATTCGGCACGTGGGCGAACGCCTTGCGTAGCGACAAGGCGGCGATCGCATTGGCGACGGTATTCAAGCCGAGAATCTGCAACGCCTCCTTGATCGAACGCACCGTCCCGCAATGGCCGAAGTAGGCAGAGTTGGCAATCTTGAGCAGACTGGCCGAGACGCCGACATCGACGCTGATGATCTCGCCCAGGCTGGCAAGATTCGGGGAGCGACTGTGCATCTCTTTTTCGATGTGCGAAAGCACCGCCGGACGGGGCGGAATCTTGATGTCGCTTAATTCCTTGCCTAACAGCCGTTCAACGGACGGTGTGTCGCTCGTGGAGGGATTCGGGGCTGCCATGTTTCAGAGGGGGGATGCACGGTGAGCAGGGAGGTA
>CAZAWN010000072.1:0-13003 GCA_964488825.1 uncultured Methyloversatilis sp.
AACGTCCGGCGCGCTCGGCATCCTGATTCCGCCGTCGATCGTCATGGTGATGTATGCGGTGTCGACCAACAGTTCGATCGGTGCGCTGTTCATGGCCGGCGTGATTCCCGGCTTGATGCTGGCCTTCATGCTGGGTTTTACCACCTGGTGGGTGGCGCGCAAGGGCAATTACCCGCGTGAGCCGGTTCATTCGTGGGGCGAGCGTTTTGTCGCCTTCCGCAAGTCGGTCTGGGGACTACTGCTGATTGTCGTGGTCATCGGGGGTATTTACAGCGGCCTGTTTACGCCGACCGAGGCGGCGGCCATGAGTGCGGTTTACGCCTTTGTCATTGCCGTGTTCGTGTACAAGGACCTGAAGATGTCCGATGTGCCGAAGGTGCTGCTCAACTCGGCGAACATGAGCGCGATGCTGCTCTACATCATCACCAATGCGATACTGTTCTCGTTCATCCTCACCAACGAGCAGATTCCGCAAGGGATCGCCGAATGGATTCAGAGTTCGGGCATGGGCGTGATCGGCTTCCTGATCGCGGTGAACATCCTGCTGCTGGTGATGGGCAGCTTCATGGAGCCCTCGTCGATCATCCTGATCACGGCGCCGATCCTGTTCCCGATTGCCATGAAGCTGGGTATCGACCCGATTCACTTCGGCATCATGATTACGGTAAACATGGAAATCGGCATGATCACGCCGCCCGTCGGCCTGAATCTCTACGTGGCCAGCGGTATCGCCAAGATGGGACTGACCGACTGCGCCAAGGCGGTTGGACCGTGGTTGCTGACGATGCTGATCTTCTTGATGATCATCACCTATGTGCCCATTGTCACCACCTGGTTACCGACGACATTGGGGATGATGTAGCGCCGCTTTACCCACTCCAAGCCCGGCCCTGAGCCGGGCTTTTTTCCTTGTCGAGGGCGGCTCGCCCGGCAAACTGGGCTAAAATCCGCAGCCCTTTGTTTTACTTATCAATCTGCTGGAGAAAAGAAGATGGCTGTTGAGCGCACCCTGTCGATCATCAAACCCGATGCCGTGGCGAAAAACGTGATCGGCAAGATCTATTCCCGTTTTGAAAGCAACGGTCTCAAGATCGTCGCTTCCCGCATGGCCTGGTTGTCCGAGCGCGAAGCCGGCGGTTTTTACGCCGTGCATAAGGAGCGTCCCTTCTTCAAGGACCTCGTCCAGTTCATGACCTCCGGCCCGGTGATGATCCAGGTGCTCGAGGGCGAGGACGCCATCGCCAAGAACCGCGAGTTGATGGGCGCCACTGACCCGAAGAAGGCCGCCGCCGGCACCATCCGCGCCGATTTCGCCGAGAGCATCGACGCGAATGCCGTGCATGGCTCTGACGGTACCGATACCGCCAAGGTCGAGATCGCTTATTTCTTTCCCGAACTGAACGTTTTTTCGGGTCGTTGAGCACACCAAGCCCCCTTCGGAGCCGCCCGTAATGCCGAGCGCAGCGAGCAAACTCGAACCCCCCGCGAGGGGGGCGAAGGGGGGCGGGCTTATCAATCTGCTCGATTTCGATGCAGACAGCCTGACGGCCTGGTTTGCGCAGCGGGGCGAAAAGCCTTTCCGCGCGCGCCAGGTGCTGCGCTGGATGCATCGTTTCGGTGTTGATAGCTTCGAGCAGATGAGCGATATCGCCAAGACCTTGCGCGTCAAGCTGGTCGCGGAAGCCGAGATTCGTGGCCCCGTGCCGGTGCGGGATAGCATTGCCGCCGACGGCACACGCAAGTGGCTGCTCGACGTCGGTGGCAACAACGCGGTAGAGACGGTATTCATCCCGGAAACCGGTCGCGGCACGCTGTGTATCTCGACCCAGGTCGGGTGCGCCCTCGAATGTTCGTTCTGCTCGACCGGCAAGCAGGGCTTCAATCGCAACCTGACAACTGCTGAAATCATCGGCCAGTTGTGGCATGCCAACCGCGTGCTGGGCGCGGTAAAGCAAGCGGGGGTCGGCGACAGCGGCGAGCGTGTCATCAGTAATGTCGTGTTGATGGGCATGGGCGAGCCGCTGGCAAATTACGAGAGTGTTGTGGCGGCGCTGAAGCTGATGCTCGACGATAACGCCTACGGCTTGTCGCGGCGGCGCGTAACGGTATCGACGGCCGGGCTGGTGCCGGCCATCGATCGGCTGCGCGAGGACATGCCTGTCGCGCTGGCGGTGTCGTTGCATGCACCGACCGATGCGTTGCGCGATCAGTTGGTGCCGATCAACCGCAAGTATCCGCTGGTCGAACTGATGGCCGCCTGTCGGCGTTATCTTGACCGGGCGCCGCGCGATTTCGTTACCTTCGAGTACATCCTGATCAAGGATGTGAACGACAGTCTGGAGCATGCACGTGCGTTGGTTCAACTGGTTCGCGACGTGCCTTGCAAGTTCAACCTGATTCCCTTCAATCCCTTTCCCGGCTCCGACTACCGTAAGCCAGCGGCCGAACGCATCCGCGGTTTCCAGGAAAGCTTGATGGCGGCTGATATTGTCACGACAGTGCGCAAGACGCGCGGTGACGACATCGATGCCGCCTGCGGTCAATTGGCCGGTCAGGTGCGTGATAGAACCAAGCGTCAGATCACGCCGAACGTAGCGACGGCGCGCAAGACGATCCCGCTGGTCCGGGAGGCATTGGCTTGATGGCACGCCTGATGCTTGTCTTGCTTGTGCTGGTTGGCTGCTCCGGCAATCCGCCGGCGCCGAAGCAGGAGCCCCTGCCCAACCTGGAGCAGGCGACCGCACTGCAGGCGCCGATAGTTGCCGACAATCAGACGCGGGCCAAGGCGCGTACCGACCTCGGTTTGGCCTATCTGCGCGATGGTCGTTACGAAATTGCCCTCGAAGAGGCCCAGGCAGCGCTTGCGGTTGCCGAGTCGCACGCTCCTGCCCATAACCTGATGGCCTTGGTGCGGATGGGTCTTGGGCAAAACGATCAGGCGGATGCCGCTTTCCGCCAGGCTGTCCGCCTGGCGCCCAATAATCCGGAATACGCCAACAATTACGGCTGGTTCCTTTGCCAGACTGGCAAGGTCAAGGAATCCTTTGCATTGTTCAACCGGGCGCTGAGCAATCCACTGTACAAATCCCCGGCGATGGCCCTGCATAACATGGGTGTGTGCGCCCTGATCGACAAGGACGACATTGCCGGGGAATCCTATCTGTTTCGTGCCCTCAAGCTTGACCCGAACAACCTGCGCGCTTACTACCTGTTGGCCGAGATCGATTACCGGCGCAAACGTTTTGACGACGCGCGCGATTGGCTCAAGAAGTTGCATGCGAAAATTGAGCCGACGGCGGAAACGGTCTGGCTTTCGTTGCGGATTGATCGCAAGCAGGGTGACCGCAGGAGCGAGGCGGCGAATACGGGAGTTATGCGCGGCAAGTTTCGCGATTCGCCCGAATACATACTGATGATGCGTGGAGAATTCGATTGAGTGAGGTTGAGCAGGTGACTGTCGAAGAAGCGACTCCGCCGGAGGCGCCGCCGATGGCGTCGGTAGGCGTCCAATTGCGTCGGGCGCGCGAGGAAGCCAAGCTGTCGCTCGATGCAGCCGCTCAGGCAGTCAAATTCAGCACGCGTCAGATCGAGGCGCTGGAGGCGGACGATTACGCCGCCCTGCCAGGCAGGACGATCGTGCGCGGCTTTGTGCGCAGCTATGCCCGCCTCCTCAAGCTGGATGCCGAGGCGCTGTTGCGGGAATTGGAAACGCTGATGCCCAGCGGGCCCATCGAGGTACGTCCCCCCGATGATTATGGCGTTGCCCACCAACCCGGTGACACGCGCAAGTTATCGCTGTTGATGGCCTTCGCCCTGGTTCTTGTGCTTGCTTCCGCCTTGCTGGCGCTCTGGCATTTTTTCGGGCCCTCGGTTTCCTCGCCGACAACGACTTTGGTTGGGGGGCAGCAGCAGGAGGTCACGGTGCCTCCCCCCTTGCCTGCGGACGGAAGTATCTCTGCGCCCAGTGCAGCACTTCAGACACCCGCGCCGGGGCCCGCCGAGCCGGCTCTCCCTGCGCTGCACTTCGTCTTTGCAGATCGTTCCTGGCTTGAGGTGACCGACGCAAACAAGCAACTGCTGCACAGCAGCGAAAATCAGGCCGGCAGCCAGTTGTCGCTCGATGGCAGGCCGCCTTTCGAGATAGTCATCGGCAACGCAGGCAAGGTGACGCTCTCCTATCGCGGCCAGCCGGTCGACCTGACGCCCTACATGCGTGCCGATGTGGCGCGGCTGAAGCTCGAATGATGACGCTGGCGGGTGCGGGAGTGCGGCGCAAGACGCGACGCGTCATGGTAGGCAAAGTCGGCGTTGGCGGGACGGCTCCGGATGGTCTGCCGTCCCCTGTCATTGTCCAGTCGATGACGAATACCGATACCGCCGATGTCTTTGCTACCGCGCAACAAACGGCGGAACTCTATCGCGCCGGCTCGGAGATCGTGCGTGTCACGGTGAATACGCGCGAGGCGGCCGCGGCGGTGCCGAAAATCAAGGAGCGGCTGGCCCAGCTGAATCTCGATGTTCCACTGGTGGGCGATTTTCACTTTAACGGTCACAAACTGCTGACCGAAGTTCCCGGTTGCGCCGCGGCGCTGGACAAGCTGCGCATCAACCCCGGCAATGTCGGCAAAGGCGCGAAGCGTGACGAGCAGTTCGCCAATCTGATCGAGATCGCCTGCCAATACGACAAGCCGGTGCGCATTGGCGTGAACTGGGGTAGCCTCGACCAGAGTCTGCTGGCGCGTCTGATGGACGAGAACGCCAGGCGTCCCGTCCCCAAGGATGCGACGGGCCTGATGCGCGAAGCGATGGTGGCTTCGGCCCTGGAATCTGCCGCCCAGGCTGAAAAGCTTGGTTTGCGCGGCGACGCGATCATTCTGTCGTGCAAGGTCAGCAATGTGCAGGACCTGATTGCCATCTATCGCGACCTGGCGGTGCAGTGCGACTATCCGCTGCATCTCGGGCTGACGGAAGCCGGGTTGGGCAGCAAGGGCATCGTTGCCTCGACGGCGGCGTTGGCGGTGTTGTTGCAGGAAGGCATTGGCGACACGATCCGCATTTCCCTGACGCCCGAACCGGGCGAAAGCCGCACCAAGGAAGTGGTTGTCGCCCAGGAGATTCTGCAGACGATGGGGCTGCGCGCTTTTGTGCCGATGGTGATCGCCTGTCCCGGTTGCGGCCGGACGACGAGCACCTTTTTTCAGGAACTTGCCCAGGATATCCAGACCTATGTGCGTGCGCAGATGCCGGCATGGCAGCTCGCCTATCGTGGCGTCGAGCACATGAACGTGGCGGTGATGGGTTGCGTGGTCAATGGCCCGGGTGAAAGCAAACACGCCAATCTCGGCATTTCCCTGCCGGGCACCGGCGAGGAGCCGGTCGCGCCGGTGTATGCCGACGGCGAGCGCATCACCACCTTGCGCGGCGACAATATGGCCGCCGAATTCAGACAGATCATCGACGCCTACGTCGCCCGTCACTATCCAAAACACTCATGAGTAGTCAAGCCCTGCAAGCCATTCGCGGGATGAACGACATCCTGCCCGACACCGCCGAGCGTTGGGAAGCCTTCGAGGAACTGATCCGCGACTGGCTCGCCGCCTACGGCTACCGGCCGATCCGCATGCCCCTGGTTGAGCCGACACCGCTGTTCGCACGCGCCATCGGCGCCGTTACCGATATCGTCGAAAAGGAGATGTATTCCTTCACCGACAGCCTGAACGGCGAGCAATTGACGTTGCGCCCGGAGGGCACTGCCTCCTGCGTGCGTGCGGTCCTTCAGCACAATCTCCTCTACGAGGGTCCGAAACGCCTGTGGTATATGGGCCCGATGTTCCGCCACGAGCGCCCCCAGAAGGGCCGCTATCGCCAATTCCATCAGGTCGGAGTAGAAGCGCTCGGCTTGAGCGGACCGGATATCGATGCCGAACAGATTCTGATGTGCGCGCGCTTGTGGGACGACCTTGGCCTGAACAGCGCTGGCAGTATCAAGCTCGAAATCAATTCGCTGGGCCAGCCCGAAGAGCGCGCCCGGCATCGCGCCGACCTGGTCGCCTTTCTGGAACGGCATGTGGACCTGCTCGACGAGGACGGCAAGCGCCGCCTGCACAGCAATCCCCTGCGCATCCTCGATACCAAGAATCCGGCACTGCAGGGTATTGTCGAAGCGGCTCCCAAGCTGATTGATTATCTCGGCGCCGAGTCGCTCAAGCATTTCGAAGGCGTCCAGCAGTATCTCAAGGACGCGGCGATTCCCTACCGTATCAATCCCCGCTTGGTGCGCGGGCTTGATTACTATAACCTCACCGTATTCGAGTGGGTGACCGACGCGCTGGGTGCGCAGGGTACCGTCTGTGCCGGCGGTCGCTACGATGGCTTGATCGAGCAACTGGGCGGCAAACCGGCTCCGGCCTGCGGTTTTGCCATGGGTGTGGAGCGCCTGATGGCCTTGCTCGAGGCGCAGGGGGGCGGCATCGATACGCCCGCGCCGGACATCTATGTGGTGCATCAGGGCCAAACCGACGAAGCCTCCCAACGCCTCGCCTTTCGCGCCGCCGAAATGCTGCGCGGCGTGGGCTGCGCGGTGCTCATGCACATGGGCGGCGGCAGCTTCAAGTCGCAGTTCAAGCGCGCCGACGCTTCAGGTGCCCAACTGGCGATCATCATCGGCGCCGACGAGGCGGCCGCGCAGGCTGTTGCGCTCAAGCCCTTGCGCGTCGAGGGCGAGCAGGAAACCATTCCGCTTGAAGAACTGGCCGACCGCGTCGATGCCTGGCTCTATGGCGACGACGAACAACTTATTGAGGACTAATTGATGGCAACCTACGATCTTGAAGAGCAGGAACAGTTAGAGGAACTGAAAACCTGGTGGAAGATGCACGGCACGCTGATTACGGCGGTGGTCGTCGCTCTCGCCATTGGTGTAGTCGGCTGGCAGGGCTGGCAGTGGTGGCAGCGCACCCAGACCGGGCAGGCGGCGCAAGTTTGGAGCGCCATGCAGCAGGCACTGATGCAGCAGGACGTGAAGCGCGTGCGCACCATCGCGGGCGAACTGATCGACAAGTTTCCCGGCACGGCTTACGCCGGCATGGCGGCACTGCTGTCTGGCAAGGTGTTGTACGAGAGCGGTGATCTGAAGTCTGCGCAGGCTCAGTATGGCTGGGCTGCCGAACATGCCAAGGATCAGGGCACGCGCGATCTGGCGCGTCTGCGCCAAGCCCTGGTACTGGTCGACGAGAAGAGTTTCGACGCTGCGTTGAAGTTGCTTGCCGTCCCGCCAGTGCCGAGTTTCATGCCGCGCTTCCTCGAAGTGCGTGGTGACGTTCTGGTGTCCCAAGGCAAGGGCAGCGAAGCGCTCATCGCTTACGACGAAGCGATCAAGGCGCTCGAGGGCGGACGCAAGGCGGCGAATCTTCCTGCGGGTCCCTATCTTGATATTTTGCAAGCCAAGCGCGCCGCTGCCGGAGGCCTGTCGTGAGCCTGCGCCCCCTACTGCTGGCGGGGGTTGCCGTCGCGCTGAGTGCTTGTTCAACCGTCAGCAACACCCTCGATGCCATCAATCCGTTCAGCAAGTCGGCGCCGAAAATCCAGCCTGCGCCGCTGCCGAACATTGTCCCCACGGTCGATCTGGCCCGGCTTTGGCAGGCGGCTATCGGCGCCAGCGGCGAGTATGTGTTTACACCGGCCGTGGTAGGCGAACGCGTCTTCGTCGCCGCACGCGACGGTGCGTTGGCGCGCTTCGAGAACGGGCGGCAGATCTGGCGCATTCAAGCCGGGCAAGCCCTGTCCGGCGGTGTCGGGGCGAACGACAAACTGGTCGTGGTCGGCACCGCCAAGGGTGAAGTTCTTGCCTTCGCTGCCGAAGACGGGCGGGCGCTCTGGCAGGCGCGCGCCAGTTCGGAAATTCTCTCCGCACCGGCAGTGCGCGGCGATCTCGTGGCGGTACGCAGCGGCGATGCGCGCATCTTCGGTTTCGATGCCGCCGACGGCAAACGACGCTGGGTGTATCAGCGCAGCATCCCGGCGCTGGCGCTGCGTTCGGCCGTCGGCGTGACGCTCACCGAGCGCGCCCTCTATGCCGGCTATCCCGGCGGCAAGCTGGTCGCCGTTGCGCTCAATAACGGCGCAGCCCTGTGGGAATCAACCGTTGCCTTGCCGCGCGGCACTACCGAGCTTGAGCGCATCGCCGACGTATCCAGCGACCCCGTGGTCGAAGGCAGCATGGTCTGCGCCGTCGCCTATCAGGGGCGGGTGGCCTGTTTCGATACCGATAACGGCCGCCAGCTCTGGGCGCGCGAACTGTCCTCGATAGCCGGTCTGGCTATCGGACCGCGGGCAGTCGTCGTGACCGACGAAAAGAGTACGGTGCATGCGTTCGAGCGCAGCTCCGGAGCGCCGCTCTGGAAGCAGGACAAACTCGCCAACCGTGGTTTGACCCGCCCGCTGGCCGTGGCTAGCCGTCTCGCCATCGCCGACTTTGAAGGCCATGTTCATCTGCTGGCGGAAGAAGACGGCGCCTTCCTCGCGCGTCAGGCCACCGATGCTTCCGCGATTTCCGCCGCTCCCCAGGGCTTGCCCCAGTCGGGCGACGCCTGGGTTGTGCAGACCCGCAACGGCGCAGTTGTCGCCCAACAGATCAAGTAGATGCTTCCTACCCTCGCCCTGGTCGGCCGACCCAACGTCGGCAAGTCCACGCTGTTCAACCGCCTGACCAAGTCGCGCGCCGCCCTGGTCGCCGACCAGCCGGGCCTGACGCGCGATCGCCATTACGGTCACGGTCGCCTGGGTGATCGCGCTTTTCTCGTCGTCGATACCGGCGGCTTCGAACCGCAGGCGAAGGAAGGTATCGTCCATGAAATGGCGCGCCAGGCTGAGGCAGCCATCGCCGAAGCCGATGTGTTGCTGTTTCTCGTCGATTGTCGCAACGGCCTGACGCCGCAAGACAAGGTGATTGCCGAGCGCTTGCGGCGCAGCGGCCGGCCGCTGCATCTGGTCGTCAATAAAGCCGAGGGCATGAACCGCGATGTTGTCGCCGCGGAGTTCCACGAACTCGGCTGCGGTGAGCCGCGCGTCATCTCCTCGGCGCATGGCGAAGGGGTGCGCGAACTGCTCGAACTGGTGATGGCCGGCTTTCACGAGGACGAGACCGTGGATACGGAAGACGCCGGCCCGCGTGTCGCTGTGGTGGGACGCCCCAACGTTGGCAAGAGCACCTTGATCAATACGTTGCTCGGCGAAGAGCGCATGATCGCCTTCGACATGCCGGGCACCACGCGTGATGCGATTTCGACGCCTTTCGAACGCAACGGCAAGCGTTACACACTCATCGACACAGCTGGCCTGCGCCGCAAGGGCAAGGTATTCGAAACGATCGAGAAATTCTCGGTGGTGAAAACCCTGCAAGCCGTCGAGGCTGCCAACGTGGTCGTGCTGATGGTCGATGCCAGTCAGGATATTTCCGATCAGGATGCGCACATCGCCGGCTTCTGCATCGAGGCCGGTCGTGCCCTGGTGCTGGCGGTGAATAAATGGGATGCCGTCGACACCTATCGACGCGATCAGGTCAAGCAGGACATTCAGCGCAAGCTCAACTTCCTCGGTTTCGCCCGGACGCATACCATCTCGGCGCTCAAGGGGCAGGGTGTTGCGAGCGTACTGCAATCGGTAGATCGCGCCTACGCCGCCGCCATGGTCAAGCTGGCGACCCCGAAACTGACGCGCGTGCTGCTCGATGCCGTGCAGAAGCAAGCGCCGCCGCGTCATGGAAACGTACGCCCGAAGCTGCGCTACGCCCATCAGGGCGGCAGCAACCCGCCCATCGTTGTCATTCACGGCAATGCGCTGGAGCATGTGCCGCCCGCCTATGTCCGCTATCTGGAACACGTGTATGTCGAGGCCTTTAAACTTCAAGGTACGCCCCTACGTATCCAGTTCAAGAGCAGCAAGAATCCCTACGTTGCAAAGGATAAATAGTCCATAGGAGAACCCGGCATGGCCTACGTAGTCACGGAAAACTGCATTAAGTGCAAATACACAGACTGCGTGGATGTTTGTCCGGTTGATTGTTTTCGCGAGGGGCCGAATTTTCTTGTCATTGACCCGGACGAGTGCATCGACTGCACCCTGTGCGTCCCCGAATGCCCCAGCGAGGCGATTTACGCCGAAGACGATGTACCCCTCCAGCAACGCGAATTCATAGCGCTGAACGCCGAGTTGGCAAAGCAATGGCCAACCCTCATTGAACGCAAGTCTCCCTTGGCGGATGCCGACGACTGGCGTGGGAAACCGGGTAAGAAGTCTTTGCTTGAACGCTGCGGCTAATCTGCTTGCCGGGGCGTGATAGACTCGCGCAACTGAGTATTTCACAGGCTTTCGCATGTCCGGCAATACCATCGGTACGCTGTTTAGCGTAACTTCATTCGGCGAATCGCATGGCCCGGCCATAGGCTGCGTGGTTGATGGCTGCCCACCGGGACTCGAACTGTGCGCGGCTGACATTCAGGCCGATCTGGATCGTCGCAAGCCAGGCACTTCGCGTCATGTCACCCAGCGTCGCGAGGCGGACGAGGTGGAGATTCTTTCCGGCGTATTCGAAGGGAAAACGACCGGCACTCCGATTGCGCTGCTGATCCGCAATACCGACCAGCGCAGCAAGGATTATGGCAGTATCGCCCAGACCTTCCGGCCCGGACACGCTGATTACACCTATTGGCAGAAATACGGCATTCGCGACTATCGCGGCGGCGGGCGTTCGTCCGCGCGCGAAACAGCGGTGCGGGTTGCGGGTGGAGCAATTGCGAAGAAGTGGCTGCGCGAGCGTTATGGGGTGACGATCCGTGCCTGGATGAGCCAGTTGGGGCCGATTGAGATTCCCTTCGTTGACGCGGGCGAGATCGACCGCAATCCCTTTTTTGTTCCGAACGCCGGCATGGTTGAAGAACTCGAAGCTTTCATGGACAAGTTGCGCAAGGAGGGCGACTCGATCGGGGCGCGCATCGACGTTGTCGCTTGCGGTGTCCCGCCCGGCTGGGGCGATCCGGTCTATGGCCGATTGGATGCGCAGATTGCTTACGCGATGATGGGCATCAATGCCGTCAAGGGTGTGGAGATCGGCGCCGGCTTCGACTCGGTAGCCCAGCGCGGCAGCGAGCATGGCGACGAACTGACGCCGCAAGGTTTTCTCAGCAACCATGCCGGTGGCGTACTGGGCGGGATTTCCTCCGGACAGGATGTGCGGGTGAGCATCGCCATCAAGCCGACGTCCAGCATTCGTCTGCCGCGTCGCTCCATCGATCTGGCCGGACGGCCTTCGGTAGTCTCTACCGAAGGCCGTCACGATCCCTGCGTTGGCATTCGGGCGACGCCGATTGCGGAGGCCATGCTGGCGCTGGTGCTGATGGACGCAGCTTTGTTGCAACGGGCGCAATGCGCTGATGTGCGTTGCCCGACCCCGGCAATTCCAGGTCAGGCGCCGTAATGAAGACGGCTACGGGCACGCTGCTTCGTAGTGTCATTTTGACTGATAAAATTTTCTCGATTTCATCAATAACATAGCGAACAGGGAAGAAAACAGCCATGCATGTCGAACATCACGATCTCTACACCGAATTCCCCGAAATGCGCGATGCCATCGATGCGATGAAGGCCGATTACGGCTACTTCGCGGCGATGGTCGGTCGTTATAACCGCCTTACCGGCAAGGTCGAAGATCTTGAAGAGCACGACATGCCCGTCGGCGACTTCACCCTGGAAGACATGAAAAAGGCCCGCGTCAAACTGAAGGACGATATTTATCACTATCTGCAGGCCTTCCGCGTCGGTCAGAAGTATCCCAAATCCTGAGGCCTGAGCCAGGCCAGATTCGTTTGATCGAGTCGGAAACCGGCCAGTCTGCGCATCGCCAATTGCGCAGGCTGGCCGGCTGGTATTTCTTTTATTTTGCCTTTGTCGGCGCATTCGCGCCTTTCTTTACTCTTTACCTGCAGGATATTGGCCAGTCGGCTTGGGAAATCGCCGTCCTGATGTCGGTGCCGCAGGTAATGCGCTTGTTGGCCCCGAATCTGTGGGGTTGGCTTGCCGATCATCTGGGGCGTCGTGCCGGGGTGGTGAAGCTGGCCGCCTTGGGTTCGGCGCTCAGTTTCTGCGGCTTCTTTTTCACGCACGACTTTCTCCCCCTGGTTGCGCTGATGGCGCTGGTCTGGTTTTTCTGGAGCGCCGCTTTACCTTTGGTCGAAGCGATGACGCTGGACCGGCTGGCAGGTCGCACAGAACGTTACGGTCGCGTGCGTTTGTGGGGGTCGGTTGGTTTTATTGTCAGCGTGATGGGCTTGGGTGTCTTGCTTGACCATCTGCCGATCGTCTCCGTGCTGTGGGCTTGTCTGCTGATCCTTGTCAGCGTGCTGGCGAGTGCCCTATCACTGGAGGAAACGAAAGTCGGCGCTGGCGGGACGGCACATCCGGTGGCGGAGCGCCTGCGGAGGCCGGAAGTTCTCGCGCTTCTCGCGGCCTGCTTCTTCATGTCGGTGGCCCATGGGCCGCTGTATGTGTTTTTCTCCATTCATCTCGTCGAACATGGCTACGACAAGACCGCGGTCGGTTTGCTCTGGTCTCTAGGGGTGGTCGCCGAGATACTCGTGTTCATGACGATGCCGCGCTTGATGCAGCATTTCTCGCTGCGCAGCATCCTGCTGGCGAGTTTTGCCCTGGCCGTCGTGCGCTTCATGCTGATCGGCTGGGCGGCAGAGCAGGCCGTCTTGCTCCTACTGGCGCAGGTTATGCACGGCGCGACCTTTGGCGCTTTTCATGCGGGCGCCATGGCGGTGCTGATCCGCTGGTTCGAGCCTGCGCAGCAGGCGCGCGCCCAGGGAGTGTATGGCAGCATCTCCTTCGGGGCTGGCGGCATGGCGGGAGGACTGATCAGCGGCATGGCTTGGGATAGCCTTGGCTCGGGAATCACGTATACCCTGGCCGCGTTCTGCGCTGCGAGCGGTTGGCTGCTGGTTTATCG
>CAZAWN010000073.1:0-9131 GCA_964488825.1 uncultured Methyloversatilis sp.
GCCGGCCTGGTCTTCAACCCTGCCACCCCGCTCGACGTGCTCGAATACACCCTCGACAAACTTGACATGGTGCTGCTGATGTCGGTGAACCCCGGTTTCGGCGGCCAGAAATTCATCCCCTACGTGCTCGACAAGGCGCGCAAGGTACGCCAGATGATCAATGAGCGCGGCCTCGCGACCGAACTCGAGATCGACGGTGGCGTCGGCCCGGCGAACATCGCCGAGGTGGCGCGTGCCGGCGTCGACACCTTCGTTGCCGGCTCGGCGGTGTTCGGCAAGCGCAACGAGAACGACCCCAACCGCTACGACACGATCATTGGCCAGATGCGCGCAGCCCTCGCTGCGCTCTGACCCGCCCCTACCCAGCCTCCCCCTCACGGGGGAGGAGACTCGCAGCTCGCTACGCTCGACTATGAACCTGCCCATTAAAGCCGTCCTGCTGGACCTCGACGGCACGCTGCTCGACACCGTGCTCGACCTGCATGCCGCCGCCTGCGGCATGCTGTCCGACCTCAGCCGTCCGCCGGTGGCCATTGAAGACATCCGCGCTTATGTTGGGCGTGGCATTCCCAATCTCGTCAAGCGCGTGCTGGCCGGCAAGCTCGAAGCGGCGGATGATCCCAATCCGCCGCCGGGCGATGCGCTGGCCAGTTTCAAGAAGCACTACGAGCATTTCAACGGCCGCGCCGCCAAGCCCTTCCCCGGCGTGATCGAAGGGCTTGAAGCCTTCAAGGCGATGGGGCTGCCAATGGGCGTCATTACCAACAAGGCCCAGGCGTTCACGATTCCGCTGCTGGAACGCACCGGCCTGATGCCCTACATGAGCGTCGCCGTCGCCGGCGACCAGTTGCCCAAACCGAAACCCGATCCGATGCCGGTGATCTGGGCTTGCGGCCGCATGAACGTCTCGCCAGCCGACACGCTGATGATCGGCGATTCGGTGCATGATTTCCATGCCGGCAAGAGCGCCGGCTGCAAAGTGTTTCTGGTGCCTTATGGCTACAACGAAGGACAGGATGTGCGCGGTCTGGCGGCCGATGCTATAGTCGCCAGCCTCCTGGAAGCCGCGCAGAACATCACGTCCTCATGAACGAAGCCGAATTCGACCGTCTTGCCAACGAAGGCTATAACCGCATCCCCGTCACGCTCGAGACCTTCGCCGATCTCGACACCCCTCTCTCGATTTACCTGAAGCTCGCCGAAGGGCCGCATTCCTACCTGCTCGAATCGGTGCAGGGCGGCGAGCGCTTCGGCCGCTACTCCTTCATCGGCCTGACCACGCCAACACGCATTTCCGTCTCCGACTCGACCATCCTGCTGCTCTCGGGCAACCGCGTCGCAGAACGGCGCGAGCACACCAATCCGATGTCGTTCATTTCGGAATTCATGGCACGTTTCAAGGCGCCGGACATTCCCGGCCTGCCGCGCTTCTGCGGCGGTCTGGTCGGCTATTTCGGCTACGACACGGTGCGTTGCATCGAGCCCAAGCTGGCCGACACGAAAAAGCCTGACGCCCTCGGCGTACCGGACATGCTGCTGCTGCTGTCCGAAGAAATCGCCATCGTCGACAACCTGTCGGGCAAGCTGACCCTCGTGGTATTTGCCGAGCCGGGTTTCCCCGGTGCGTGGCGGCATGCCCAGGCGCGTTTGAAGGAACTGCTCGCCAAGCTGCGCACCCCGGTAGCGATTCCGCCGGACCGACCTGCCGTCCCGTCAGCGCCGACTTTCGAGTTTCCCGAAGAAGACTTCAAGGCCGCCGTGCGCACGGCCAAGCAGTACATCGTCGACGGCGACGTCATGCAGGTGGTGCTCTCCCAGCGCATGAGCAAGCCCTACACCGCCAGCCCGCTGGCCCTGTATCGCGCGCTGCGCACCCTCAATCCCTCGCCTTACATGTTCCTGTTCGATTTCGGCGACTTCCAGGTGGTCGGCGCATCACCGGAAATCCTGGTACGACTCGAAGGGGAAGATGAAACCCGCAAGGTCACCGTGCGGCCCATCGCCGGCACGCGCAAACGCGGCGCCACCGCCGCCGAGGATGCCGCCCTGGCCGCCGACCTGCTGGCCGATCAAAAAGAACGCGCCGAACACCTGCAACTGCTTGATCTCGGACGCAACGACGTTGGTCGCATTGCCAAGATCGGTACCGTCAAGGTCACCGAGCAATATGCCGTCGAACGTTACTCGCACGTGATGCACATCGTCTCGAATGTCGAAGGCGAGTTGAAGGACGACGAAGGTCCGGTCTCGGTACTCAAGGCCACCTTCCCGGCCGGCACCGTCTCGGGGGCACCCAAGGTGCGCGCCATGGAAATCATCGACGCGCTGGAACCGACCAAGCGCGGCATTTATGCCGGTTCGGTGGGTTATCTCGGCTTCAACGGCGACATGGACCTGGCCATCGCCATCCGCACCGCCGTGTTGAAGGATGGCCACATCTACGTCCAAGCCGGCGCCGGCATCGTCGCCGACTCCGATCCCGACAGCGAGTGGCAGGAAACGCTCAACAAGGCCCGGGCGCAACTGAAAGCCGCCGAAATGGCCGAAGCGGGACTCGATACGCGCCTGTGAGGCGCCTCCGAAAACAATAGAACAGCCTACTTGCCCGCCTTGTCCTTCACCGGAAACATGTGGGCATGGCGGCTGAGGATGAAGTCGAAGATGATCTTCATCCAGATCGTCGAACCGGCAATGGCCGACCAGGTGGAGTACTCCAGCGCACCGGCCAAAACACCGATGATCAGAAAGATCAGGATGCCCGCGCCGATCAGATTGATCAGGACAGCCGCCGGAGCGTAACGCTCGGGATTCGGCGGCGCCACGCCGCGCTTGAGCGCCACTTCGGAAAAATCCCGTTTGAAGATAATGATCCAGGCGCGCCGCAACCAATAAAAACTGATCGGAAAAAGCGCAAGAAACAACAGCCAGGTCATGGCGACGCTGATATCGAAAGCCATAAGGTAACTCCAGAATAAAAAAGCCCCGCCAGTCTAAACCAGCGGGGCGGGACTCCTCCTCCGGTATGCCGGTCCCGCAGAAGCGGGACCGGCAGCGAGGTAATGCTTATTTAGTGAGCGCCATCCACAACCTTGGAACCGCGCGGGATACGCACGGCTTCGACCATGTGCTGGATATGCTCCGGCGGTTCCTTGGTCATCTTGAAGACCACAAAGGCCACAGCAAAGTTAACCAGCGCGCCAATGGCACCGAAGGCTTCCGGCGTGATGCCGAAGAACGGGTTGGCACCGCCGATCAGGTTGAGGAACTCGGTGCCCTTGATGAAGAAGATACCCTTGTGTGCGAACACGTAGAACAGGGTAACGAAGAGGCCCGCCAGCATGCCGGCAATGGCGCCTTCCTTGTTCATCTTCTTGGAGAAGATACCCATCATGATGACCGGGAACAGCGAGCTTGCCGCGATACCGAAGGCCAGCGCCACCGTTCCGGCCGCGAAGCCCGGCGGGTTGAGACCCAGCCAGCCGGAGATCACAATCGCTACCGCCATGGCGATCTTGCCGGCCAGCAGCTCGTTCTTCTCGCTGATGTTGGGCATGAAGACGTTCTTCACGAGGTCATGAGAAACAGCGGAGGCAATCGCCATCAGCAGACCGGCAGCGGTGGAGAGCGCAGCAGCAAGACCACCAGCAGCCACCAGCGCGATCACCCAGTTGGGCAGCAGCGCGATTTCGGGGTTGGCCAGCACGATGATGTCGGCGTTAACCGTCAGCTCGTTGCCCTTCCAGCCCGCGGCTTCGGCCTTGGCCTTGGCTTCCGGATTCTTGGTCGCGTCGTTGTAGTACTGGATGCGACCGTCGCCGTTCTTGTCGGTGAACTTCAGCAGGCCGGTCTTTTCCCAGCGCTTCATCCAGTCCGGACGATCTTCCGCCTTGATACTCGCCTCTTCCGCATACAGGTCGCCACCGGTCTTGACAGCGGTGTTCACGGTGCCATGCAGGTTCAGCTTGGCCATCGCGGCAACGGCAGGCGCCGTCGTATAGAGCAGCGCGATGAAGACCAATGCCCAGCCGGCGGAGCTACGTGCAGCAGCCACGGACGGCACGGTGAAGAAGCGCATGATCACGTGCGGCAGACCGGCGGTACCGATCATCAGCGACAGGGTGTAGACGAACATGTTGAGCGTCGAACCGGCCGTGGTGGTGGTGTACTTACCAAAACCGAGATCGGTGACGACCATGTCCAACTTGGCCAACAGGGCCATGTCAGTACCGCTCATCGTGGAGCCCAGACCCAGTTGCGGGAGCGGGTTACCGGTCAGGTTGATGGAGATGAAGATGGCCGGGATGATGTAAGCAGCGATCAGCACGATGTACTGGGCGACCTGGGTGTAGGTGATGCCCTTCATGCCGCCGAACACCGCGTACAGGAACACGATCGCCTGACCGATATAAATACCGGTATCGGACGATACGTTCAGGAAGCGCGAGAAGGCCACGCCGACGCCGGTCATCTGGCCGATGATGTAGGTCGTCGAGGCAGTCAGCAGGCAGATCACCGCCACCGTTGCCGCCGATTGCGAGTAGAAGCGGTCGCCGATGAACTGCGGCACGGTGAACTTGCCGAACTTGCGCAGGTACGGGGCCAGCAGCATCGCCAGCAACACGTAGCCGCCGGTCCAGCCCATCAGGAACAAGCCGCCGCCGTAACCCATGTTGGCGATCAGGCCGGCCATGGAGATGAAGGAGGCTGCGGACATCCAGTCAGCCGCCGTTGCCATGCCGTTCATGACAGGGCCGACCTGGCCGCCGGCGGCGTAGAACTCGCTGGTCGAGCCGGCACGCGCCCAGATGGCGATGCCGATGTACAGCGCGAAGCTGGCGCCGACAACGAGATAGGTTGTTGTTTGAAGATCCATGTGTCGTGGCTCCTTAGTCTTCGTGAACGTCGAATTCGCGGTCGATATCACCCATGGCCTTGCCGTAATAGAAAATCAAGGCGATGAAGATATAGATCGAACCCTGGTGGGCAAACCAGAAGCCGAGCGGGTAACCGCCCAGTTTGATGCCATTGAGCATGTCTGTGAACAAGATACCTGCGCCAAATGAGCAGATGAACCAAATGGCCAAAATCTTGCCCAACAGGCCCAGCGTCGCTTTCCAATACCCTTGCGCGTCGTGGCTGTATTGCATGGAGTTCCTCCTTGTCGAGAGATGTAACCGGTCATCACGAGCCGGTCGTGTCGGTAGCGAAAAAGCAACGACCAGAAAACCCGCCGCCACTTTTGCGTGCCGGGATTATCCGCAGACAAGCTTACTTATGGCTTACGAAAAGCGGCTTATTTATGCTGCAGCGCGGCAGGCGCGTCCCGCGTCGCAAACTCGGCGCTGGCGGGACGGCACTTTCGGCCGAACGATCAGAGGTGGTAGTCGAGCTGGATGCGGCCTTGCAATTTCTTGGCCTGTTTAAGCGCTTCTTTCAGTACAAAACGGTCGAGCTCGTTGAGCTTTTCCGGATCGACACGGTTGGCCAGCCCGGCCGGGGAGCCTTCCTGCTGCACGCGTAAGCGCAGTTGCTGGAGGAAGAAAAAGCCATCGATAATCGCCCCGGCATCGTCGCGCCCAACTTTGCCCTTTTCGGCGGCGGCGCGCAGCCGTTCCGGGGTGCTGGTGGCGCCGATGCCGTTGGCCAGCGCGAGAATGCGCGCCGCGTCGACAAACAGGCGCGTACCGTAGGCCTTGAGATCGATGGTATGGGGAAAGTCCTTGTTCGTATCGAAGTTGAAGTCGCGGATCATGCCCAGCGGGGGGCGCGCGCGCATGGCGTTTTCGGCCATGAAGCGCAGAAACAGCGTGGCGCTCGGAATGTTGATGCGCAGCCATTCCGTCAATTCGCCCGCCAGTTCCTCCTCGCCGTAGATGCCACGGAAGTCGAAGTAGATCGTCGCATCGAGCAAGGCCTGCGGCGTCGAGGAACGCAACCAACTGCCGAAGCGGCCATGCCATTCGTCGACCGACAGGCACAACTGCGGGTTGCTCGCCATCACATTGCCCTTGCACAGCGGGAAACCGAGGGCGTCGAGGCGCTTATTTACTTCCAGTGCGAAAGGCAAGAAGGCTTGCCGCACCGTTTCGGCCTCGGCTGCCGGGGCGGCAAAGACGATGCCGTTATCCTGATCGGTGGACAGGGTCTGCTCGTAGCGCCCTTCCGAACCGAAGGCCAGCCAGCACCAGCGCACCTTGGGCAGAGTAAATTCCTGCTGCGTCAGCTCGATCAGGCGCACCGACAGGTGATCGTTGAGGGTCGAGATCATTTGCGTCAGCGGTTCGGCGGCGCCGCCTTCGGCGAGGGTGCGCTGCGCCAGCTTGCGGATGTCTTCGGCCGCCGCGATCAGGCCTTCGAGATCGCGCGCGCCGCGGATCGCGCCGGAGATGGCCTTGCCACCGCCGCTTTGCAGCTCGTAGATATCTTCCTGCGAAACCACGCCGACCAGCTTGCCGGCCGCGTCAACGACGATGGCGTGGTGGATGCCCTGCCGCGCCATCATCAGCGCCGCCTGATAGACGGTGGAACGCCAGTTGAGCATTTGCAGGCCGCTGCAGCTCATCACGCTCATCACCAGTTGATCGAGGTCGCACGATTTCGCCGCCACTTTGTGCAGCAGATCGCGCAAGGTGAAGATGCCGATCGGTCGGCCGCTTTCGGGTTCGACGACGATGATCGAACCGATGCGGTGTTCCGACATCAATTGCACCGCATCGCGCAGGGTGGAGTCGGGCGTGACGGTGATCGGCTTGCGCTTGATCATCGCGGCCAATTGACTGTGCAGGGTGGGGCGGATAGCCATGGCGTGTAAGTCCTGTAATTGAGCAAAAGATTGCGCCGCATTGCAGTGCAGCAATCGCGCATGATAGCGCCACGTACCGGGCGGCGGCAGTAGAATCGCGCCACCATGAGGATTCTCCTCGCCGAAGACGACCCGATGATTGCTGACGGCTTGGTGCGCGCCCTGCGCAAGTCGTCGTATGCCGTTGATCATGTCGATAACGGCGCCGATGCGGATGCCGCCGTGTCGTCCCAGCAGTTCGATCTGTTGATTCTCGATCTGGGTCTGCCGCGCCTGCCCGGACTCGAGGTACTCAAGCGTCTGCGCGCGCGCAAGAACGCCCTGCCGGTGTTGATCCTCACCGCCCAGGATGGCCTCGACGACCGGGTGCGCGGCCTCGACGCCGGCGCCGATGACTATCTCACCAAGCCCTTCGCCCTGCCGGAACTGGAAGCGCGCGTGCGCGCCCTGACACGGCGCGGCACCGCCCAGTCGAAAGTGCTCGAATTCGGCTGCCTGAGCTACGACCAGGGCGAACGCACGGCGCGCTGCAACGGTCACCTTCTCGACCTGTCGGCGCGCGAACTGGCGCTGCTGGAGATACTCTTGCTGCGCGTCGGCCGCCTGGTCAGCAAGGAGCAACTGATCGACCATCTTTGCGGCTGGGGCGAAGAAGTCAGCAACAACGCCATCGAGGTGTATATCCATCGCTTGCGCAAGAAGCTCGAGCCGGAAGGCATCCGCATCGCCACGGTGCGCGGGTTGGGTTACTGCCTCGACAAGCCGCCGGGAGCCGCCGTTGGCAGTGCCTGAGCAAGCCGGCCCCGACACGCCTCAACGCCCTTCGGTTTTCAGCGACGTCAATCCGGTACTCAACTCCCTGTTCGGGGAGATTCTCGACTGGCTGCTGGCGCCCTTGCTGCTGGTCTGGCCCATCTCGATCGCCGCCACACATCATGTCGCCGAGCGGATTGCCAATCAGGCCTTCGATCATGTGCTGGCCGAACATGTGACGAAAATCGTGCGCAACTTGCAGATCACGCCGGAGGGAGTACATGTCAACTTGCCGCCCTCCGCCGCGCCGCCCTCGATCAACGACGAGGTGGACCGACAGTATTTCCAGCTTGCCGTGGCGGGAGGCGAGGTACTCGCCGGCTACGAAGACATACCCGGTTTGCGCGGCGGCGACGAATACCGCACCGACGAGGTACTGTTTCGCAACGGCGACATGATGGGCGAACCGGTGCGCATCGCCTATCGCCTGCTGCCTTCCCCGTCCGATGCCCGGCCGCTGCTGGTGCAGGCGGCGGAGACGCGCAAGCAGCGCAAGGAACTCTCGTCGAGCATCATCTCCGGCGTCCTGCTGCCGCAGTTTGCGATCATTCCGCTGGCCGTGGTGCTGGTCTGGATGGGGCTGTCACGCGGCTTGCGCCCGCTCGGTCGCTTGCGCGAGCGCATTCGCAACCGGCCGGCGGACGATTTGTCGCCGATCAATCTGCGTACCGTACCGGAAGAGTTGCAACCCATCGTGGTCGCCTTCAACGACATGATGCTGCATCTGCAGGAAAACCTCGACGCCCAACAGCGCTTCATCTCCGCGGCGGCGCACCAGCTCAAGACGCCGTTGACCGGCCTCAAGACGCAGATCGAACTGGCCTTGCGCGAAAACGATGCGGCACTGGTGCGCGACTATCTGCTGCGCATCTCGGACGGCGTCGATCGCGCCGCGCACCTGACCTACCAGTTGCTGCAACTCGCCCGCGCCGAGGCCAGCCACGAGAACCCGACGCAGAAGAAGGAACGCCTCGATATCGGCGAACTGGCGCGCGAAGTGACGATGCAGTGCGTCCCGCGCGCGCTGGCGCGCAACATCGACATCGGTTTCGAAGAAGCCGGCGTGCCGATGAACATCTCCGGCACCCCCTTGCTGTTGCGTGAAATGATCGACAACCTGATCGACAACGCCATCAAGTACACCCCGTCCGGCGGAGCGGTTACCGTGCGCCTGCGGGTCGGCGCAGGCTGGCTTCTCGAAGTGGAAGATAACGGCATCGGCATCGCCGTGGACGACCGGGAGAGGGTATTCGAGCGTTTTTATCGCGTCCTGGGCACGCAGGCGGATGGCAGCGGTCTGGGCCTGGCGATCGTGCGCGAAATCGCCGAACTGCACCAGGCCCGCATCGAAGTGCTGGCCGGCGCGGACGGGGTCGGCACCCTGTTCCGGGTCATCTTCCCCCTGAGCCAGCCCGCCTGAATGCCTACCATGTTGCATTGCATCAATCACTTAGCACGCCGCTGTAAGCTGCTTGTCAGTTTAATGAACGACTATCGCGTCGCTTTCGACGGCGCC
>CAZAWN010000073.1:9231-12758 GCA_964488825.1 uncultured Methyloversatilis sp.
CCTTGCTCGCCGCCTGGTTTATCGCGACCTTTGTGGTCGCCTGGTTTGCGCGGGAGCTCAATGCCATCGAGATCATCGGTCCATTCGGTTTCTACATGGGCGCGCAGGGGGCGCTGATCGTGTATGTGCTGATCATCTGGATTTACGCCCGCAGGATGAATCGGCTCGACAACCGCTACGGCGTTCACGAAAGCGGAGACTGAACGGTGGCTGGCTTCCAGAGCGACAATCCGGCTTTCTACGGCCAGCTCAAACGCTATTACACGTTTTACACCGGCGGCTTTCTCAGCTTCGTCATTCTGGTCGGCGTCCTCGAAGCGATCGGTGTGCCGAACAAGATTCTCGGCTACATCTTCCTGTTCGCCACCATGCTGCTCTACGCTGGCATCGGTTTCATGTCGAAGACCGCCGAGATTTCCGAGTATTACGTCGCCGGACGGCGCGTCCCGGCGCTGTTCAACGGTATGGCGACCGGCGCGGACTGGATGTCGGCCGCTTCCTTCATTGGTCTGGCCGGTACGCTCTACCTTTCCGGCTACGACGGCCTCGCCTTCGTGATGGGCTGGACCGGCGGCTACGTACTGGTCGCCCTGCTGCTGGCACCTTACCTGCGCAAATTCGGCCAGTTCACCATCCCCGATTTTCTCGGCGCGCGCTATGGCGGCAACCTTCCGCGCCTGATCGGGGTGCTGGCGGCGATCCTCTGTTCCTTCACCTACGTGATCGCACAGATTTACGGCGTCGGCATCATCACCAGCCGGTTTACCGGTCTTGAATTCGGCATCGGGGTGTTTGTCGGCCTGGCCGGCATTCTGGTCTGTTCTTTTCTGGGCGGCATGAAGGCGGTGACCTGGACGCAGGTCGCCCAATACATCATACTGATTGTCGCCTACCTGATTCCGGTGGTCTGGCTATCGGTGAAACATACCGGCGTACCGATTCCCCAGCTGACCGCCTACACCAGCGCCCTGCCCAAGGTGACCGCACTGGAGCGCGAATTCAACGACGCGGCAACACCGAGAGGCGCCGCCGAGGCTTCCGTCCGGGCGATCTACCGCGCGCGCGCCGAGGCCGCGAGCGAAAAACTCCAGCAACTGGATGCGCAAGGTACCGCTTTTCTGGCGGCCGAACGTGACCGGCTGGAAGCCGAGATCGCCCGCTTGAAAGCCGCCCGCAAGCCGGACACCCGCGCCATCGCCGAAGCCGACAAGGCGCTCAGGGATTTGTCCCGCGACCCCGCCAAGGCCCGGGAGCAATGGAACCGCGACAAGGCGGCGGGCGCCCGGGCGGACCCGGTCAAGGCCCATGCCGAACCTTACGCCGCGCCGACCGAGGAGGAGCGTGGCATTGCCAAGAAAAACTTCCTTGCGTTGGTGTTCTGCCTGATGGTCGGTACGGCGGCGCTGCCGCATATCCTGATGCGTTTCTATACCACGCCTTCCGTCAAGGAAGCGCGCCGTTCGGTGTTCTGGTCGCTGTTCTTCATTTTTCTGCTCTACTGCACCGCGCCGGCGTTGGCGATTCTGGTCAAGTTCGAGGTGTATAGCAATCTGGTCGGATCGAGCTTCGCCGCGCTGCCCAACTGGGTAAGCAACTGGGCGGCGGTGGACAAGACGCTGATGGCGATCGCCGACATCAACCGAGACGGCATCGTGCAGTTGGCGGAAATCACCATCGGCCGCGACCTGATCGTGCTGGCCACGCCGGAAATCGCCGGCCTCCCCTACGTCATCTCGGGACTGGTGGCGGCCGGCGGCCTCGCCGCTGCGCTCTCCACGGCCGACGGTTTGTTGCTGACCATCGCCAATGCCCTGTCGCACGACGTCTATTACAAGATGATCGATCCCCACGCGCCCACGGTGCGCCGGCTTGCCGTTTCGAAGGGACTGTTGCTGGTGGTTGCGGTGCTGGCTGCCTACGTCACCAGCCTCAAGCCCGGCGATATCCTGTTTCTTGTCGGTACGGCCTTCTCGCTGGCGGCCTCGGCCTTCTTCCCGGCGCTCGTGCTGGGTATCTTCTGGAAGCGCGCCAACCAATTGGGGGCCATCCTCGGCATGTCGCTCGGCTTGGGCATTTGCGCCTACTACATGGTGCAAACCTACCCGTTCTTCGGTATCAATGCCCCCCTGTGGTGGGACATCAACCCGATCTCGGCCGGCATTTTCGGCATTCCCGCCGGCTTCGCCGGCATCGTTCTCGGTTCCCTGATCTCCGCGGCGCCCAGCCGGGAAATCCAGGAGCTGGTCGACCACGTGCGTTACCCGAATCTGAGAGGCGACAAGGACGCGCGGACGATGTAAGCAACACCGGAGGAGGAGGAGAGGGGACGCCCAGTCCCCCATTGGCTGCCGGCCCTGCCGCAAGGCGCGGGTCGGCATTTTTTTGTGCCGTCCCGCCAACGCCGAGTTTCACATTCAGAACGGCGGCGGCAACACGGCGCGCAAATCCTCGCGCTGCGCATCATCGATCAGCCTGCGCGCCCAGTTAGGATCGAACCCTGCAAGCCGCTCCGCCACCGCGCCCACCTCATCCGGCCGGTCAGCCTGCTGCAAAGCCATGCCCAACTGGTAGTAGGCCTCGCCGTTCAGCGGCTGCAGGCGCACCGCTTCCCGCAAGGCCGCCGCCGCTTCGTCATGGCGTCCGAGGCTGGCCTGCGCCAGCCCCAGGCCATACCAGGCACGATCCAGCGTCGGCTGGCGATCAACCGCCGCACGAAACGCCTCGATCGCGTCAGCAGCCTGGCCGCCCCGTTCGCGCGCGAAGCCGAGGTTGAACCAGGTGCAAGCATCCTCTGGCGCCAGTTCCAGCGCCTTCTCGAACCACACGGCCGCGCTATCCCAATGCGCTCTACCGACCGCGATAGCCGCCAGGTGCCGCGCCGCCTGCACGTCGCGCGGGTCAAGACGCAGGGCTTCCGCAAACGCCGGATAAGCCACGTCTGGCCGACCGAGAAAATGAAACACCCAGCCGCGGGCATAATGACGCCAGTGATCGAAGTTCATTGCCTTACTTTTCGAATTGGAGTTTCGAACATAGCATGCCCCATCCCGAGCTGCTCCTGATCGGCATCCTGCGCGCCATCGTCGAAGTCGCCCTGCTGTTTCTCGCCGGCCAGGGCCTGCTCGCCCTGCTGGCGGGTCGCCGCCGTCACAGCAACGGCGTCTATCGCCTGTTCCTGCTGATCACCCGCCCGGTGCTCAAGCTCGTGCGCATCATCGCACCACCGCAGGTCATCGACAGCCACCTCCCTTTCGTCGCGTTCTTCCTGCTGTTCTGGCTGTGGATAGGGCTCGCTTATCTTAAGAAGGCGTATTGCGACGCCACAATGCTGCAATGCTTTTGAGCCAGGCCAGCACCGCAGTCCATGCCCGCCTCGGCCGACGCCCGTGATCTCAAACCGCATTTCCTCATGAAAAAAGCGATCAAGCAGTATCTGGATCGTGAGGAGGCGAGCAAGTCGTTCAAGCAGGATGCCTTGGCCTCGTGGCAAGAGTATCAGGAGACCGGCCAGCATCTGACAGGTCAGG
>CAZAWN010000074.1:0-281 GCA_964488825.1 uncultured Methyloversatilis sp.
CGGCAGCATACTGCGACTGGATTTCATGCAACGCGGCCAGAAATGGCTTGAAGGGGCCACCGGGCAGGGGCTCTTCCTTCCGTTCGGTCTCGATCCGGTTGAATTCGGCGAGCCCTTTCTCCTGGTAGATCCGTTCAGCCTCATCGGAGAAGATCACCGCATCACCGTCGAAAGCGATCCTCAGTTCGGGGTGGCGCGGCGTCGCCGCCGAATCCGGCAGGATAGTTGCGGCGGCGATGCCTGCGGTGAGGGCTTCCCGAACATCTTCCGGATGGGCCGAC
>CAZAWN010000074.1:291-12756 GCA_964488825.1 uncultured Methyloversatilis sp.
AGTCCTTGAGATAGCGCCAAGGCGCGCGGCCGCGAGTGAAAGCGGCGCGCTGGATTGGCAAGCCGTGTGCCTCGATGGAACGGAAAACCCGCAAGCCCGTATCGGCACTGTTGCGTGAGGCAAGCACCACTTCAACCTGCTGGGGATGTTCTTGTGTATTCAGAGCAAGCATCTTCTTCACCATCGAAAACGCCACCCCGGGCTCAAGCTGGGCGTCCTCATGCTCGATCTGATAACGGGCGTAGCCCACTTCGCCTTCCGTCTCGAAGATCCGGTTGCTTTCCTCGAGGTCGAACAGAGCGCGCGAGGATACCGCCACGATGAGCCGGGGCGATGGCTTGGCAGCCTGTCCGTCAGTTTGCGGATTGCTCATGCCGGGGATGCTTTCTCGATGCGAATGGCACCCGCTGAAACGGGCATGACTAGCCAGGTTTCAGTGACTGGTTTTCCGGTGGCGGCTTCGATGGCGAACTTGTAGGCCAACATCTGGCCACCATGCTTATTGGCAAGATCCGGCCAGTCGGCTTTGGCCCCGGGATTGCTCTTGTGGTCGAGCAGAATCCAGTGATCTCCCAGATCGAGGAGAAGGTCGATTCGACCATTGAGGACCTGTCCGTTCTCGAGGATCGCCTCGATAGGCCACTCGGGCATTGATGATGCCGATGGCCAACGAGAGCGGACCCAATGCGTTGCTGCCCTTATCTGGTCAGCAAGCGCCGATGCCGAGACATGGGCCGAGAGTTGGTACCCCGCGAGAATCGACTCGATCTCCTCGACCGTGACTGCCCTGGATATGTCCGTAAAAGCCAGGGCCATGGCAGCATGGACAGCATGACCGACCGTGGTCCATTCATCGGTTCCACTGACGACGAGACGCTGTCCGATGGGGGCGGTCTCCAGAACTTGCATGCAGGGAGACTCTGCCTGGGATGGATTGAATATCCTCGGCAGTCGGCTTTGCCGGCTTGATGGGTCGTGATACCAGTACAGGGTTTCCTGATCATGCGTGGTGGCTGTGTCATCAGCGATCGGCATCTCCAGTAGCGGAATCCCTTCCCCGCCTGGTAGGGTGATGACATTCTCTGCCACCCCCGGCAACAGCCAGGGGGCGTCGAGGGTTTCGATCCACGGACCGGAGGGCTTCTTGTCAGGGACGGCGAGAATCATCAAGTCACGGGCACGCGTCATGCTGACATAGAGAACGCGTTTCGATTCCTCGATCGCGATTTTTCTGAAGGCTTGTCCGGCGGCGGTTCGGGATATCTCGTCCGCCAGCGGCAGATTCTTCTGCTTCCCGAAAGGCCACGGCCACAAGCGGAGCATCCGGCCCCGCAAGGGATTGGACGCGGTAATGGCTTGGCGCGACCCCGCGCGCAGCGAGTCCCACAGGGCATCTTTCACGTCGCCATGCGTATCCATGAGAATGACGACGGGCCATTCGAGGCCTTTGGCCTTGTGATGGGTCATCACCTGTACCGCATCGATGGCGGGCAGGGCAAGGCTGTCCCCTTTGGCGGCAGCCTGCGCGTCGAACCAAAGCAACAGGCCAGAGACTGAAGCGGCGTGCCGCGCACCTTCGCAGATCGTCTCGTACTGGCGCGCCATTTCGCCCAGGGTATCGAGATTGGCAAGACGGACGCGACCGACATCCGCTGATGGCTTCCAGCGCAGGACGATGCCGGGCAACTGACACGCTGCAATGACGGTTTCCAGTGCCTCAGCAGGCGACATGACCGGCAATTCCTCCCGAAGCCCGGCCAGACGCTGGAGCAGGGGATGCGGGTTGTTCCCCGATTCACGCCAGCGGGCCGGATCGCCGCCGGATTCGAGCCAGGCCAATCGATCGATGACCCAGTCTTCGGGCTCGCTGCAGTCGGCCAGTGAAATAATTTCGGCACTGGCGATCGTGTCGCCCGGATCGTTGAGCCGTCTCAAACACGCCAGGGCAAGCACCGCTTCCGGTGTCTCCAGCAAGCCCGGTTGGGCCGTCATGGCGGGAACCCCGGCACCGCGCAGGGCGAGTGCTGTCTTGGTCACGTTGTCATTGGCCTTGCGCAGAATGGCGATGTCGCCGAGTCGCAGCGGTCGGATGGTTTTTGTCGGCTTGTCGAAGATCCGATAACCAGATCGGACGAGTTCGCTCAAGGCGGAGCCCAGCGCATGAACTTGCTGTTCGACGTTTCCGGGCAGGCGCCAGACGCCACAGGGAGGACCATCCAGCGGTTCGCTACGCTGCGGATGCAGTTCGATGTCTTCAGGGGGAAGGGACTCCCCAAACGCCGGTACGAAAGCGGCATTGACCAGATGAACGAGCGGCTTGCGCGAGCGCCACGAGTGATCCAGGCGCTCCTTGGTGCCCCCCATTGCCGTCAACTCGGCCAGGATGGCCTGCATCAACGCCGTGTCACTGCCGCGAAAGCCGTAGATCGCCTGCTTGACATCACCCACCCAGACGACTTGCTTGGCAAATTGCGTGAGCTTCAGGAACAGGGCCAACTGGATGGGGCTCGTGTCCTGGAATTCGTCGACCATCAGGAGGTCGAGTTCTTCCTGCAAGGTGGTGGCCACGAAGGGATGATCGAGCAACTTCAACAGCAGGCGTTCCTGATCGGTGAAGTCGATGACGGCGCGGTCGCTCTTCATCTCGGCATAGACATCGAGGACCTTGGCGCACAGTGCAAACTGCCGATGCAGATAGTCGCGCATGTCGACATGAAGTTGCGGGTGCGCGGGAGCGCGGGCGGCGATACGCTTGATGGCATCAACCAACGGACGTAGTGCAGCTGCGGGTTCAGCTTTCGAAATGCGGACCCATTCGCTCCAGGGTGCGTCCCCGTGCCGCAAGCCTAGCTGCAACTGCTCGGCGGCGACAAGATATTTGATGGTTGTCTGGACATTCCCTGCGGCTGCTGCGATGCTCGGAATTGCTGTCTCGAGTGCATCGGACAGCTGCTTGGTAAGGTCCTCTTGTACAGGCTTCGGGAAGTAGCTCAACACGTCGTCGGCATTCTCCTGTGCCATGACCGACAGGGCAGCCGGATCGATGGCATTGGCCCGAACGGCGGCAACGAGGTCTTCAAAGTCATCCGCCCAGTCCTTGTCGTCGATACCGAGGCGGCTTCTCAATGCCACCATGGCGGCAGCGTCCGCGCCATCCTGCACCATGTCGATCGCCTGCTTGAGGAGCAGGGTGGTCTGTTCTTCCTCCAGCACCGTCTGTTCGGCAGGCATGCCGGCTTCGAAACTGAACCGGCGCAGAAGATCTCCACAGACGGCATTGACCGTGCCGATGCGGGCCTGACCCATTGCATTCGCCAGGGCATGTTCTCCCTGCTTCAGCAGGTAACCGCGCACGCGTTCGCGAAGTTCCGTCGCCGCCTTGCGGGTGAAGGTGGTGGCGATCACCCCGGCTGGATGAACGCGCTTCCTGGAAAGTTCTTCATGGAGCAGGCTGGTCAGGCGGTGCGTTTTACCACTGCCGGCTCCGGCACTGATAAAGGTGAGCTTGGCCGTCATGCTTGCTCTCCCCATCCCGCCAGGTGCAGACAATCGTTGTAGTTCATATTGAGTGGATCGATGGCAAGTCCATCTGGAGGCGGCTGCGATTCAGGCTCGTCGCTTTCATCCAATACAAGCTCAAAACGACCCTCGGCAAATTGTTGCTGACGCCATTTCCAGGTTTCCAGAAAGCGTAGCCACAGTTGGGCGGTGTTCTCTCCCGTCTTGTCGGCAACCGGTGTCACGCCGGGGAACCAGCCATCGTCGCGGCTGAGCAAGGTGGCCTGGCTCAACAGGAAATAGGCCACCGATGGCCAACGCCCAGTGCCCTGTCGCAGCAGTTCTGCGTAGATGGCCAACTGGAGGTGGAGGTTGTTCGAGAGGCGTTCCCGGTACGACTTGCCCGACCATTTGAGGTCCACGATCGCCAGTTCGCCATTGGGCTTGGACAGCACCAGGTCGCTCTTGCCAGCCAGATTGCCGCCGGCGAACTGCCCCGACAACTGGCGTTCGGCTTCGACGAGGCTGACACCGGTACTGCGCAGCAGGCGTCGCAGTTCGAGCATGGCGCGGTGCAGGGTCAGGCGCAGGTTTTCGAGGTCGGTACGCCGGCCGGGCATCAGATACACGGCGCCTTCCTCGGAAATCAGTTGGTCGAATGCCGGATTAAACCAGGCAGTGAAATCGGCATCCGTCATGTCGCCGCCTCCCGCTGCGTTATAAAAGCGCTCGACCAGGCTATGGGCGAGGAGTCCCTTCAGTCTGAAGTCGTCGGCAATGGAGAGCAGTGATCCCGAACGCAAGCGTGCCGCGTAGGAAAGCAGCCAGTGATACGGATTGAAGATCTGCTTTTCAAGCAGCGAATACGAGTATTTGGCTGTTTCCGGAATCCTGGTTCCCTCCGGCAGTTGCCACCAGCGTTTGATGGCCGGAAGCGGCTTTGTCGGCACCGCATCGAGTGACGTATCGGTTCCGGAGAGCAAGGCTTCGATGGGGGTGACGGGAACCGAATTGAACAGAGATTCGATGGCCTGCCATACGGGATGGATTTCATGTTCAGGCGGAGGCAGCAGCAGAATCAGACGTTGTTTGGCAGCCAACACCGGCTTGATCCAGGCTTCGGCTTCTTGCTGCAACAGATCGCCGGGATCGGGCAAACGACAGCCGCTCTTCGCCAGGGTAGCGATCTCGGACTTCGACCAGGGCCACGGGCTGGGCAGGGCGGGGGCATCCAGAGGCCCCCAAATCACCGTGTCGTACGGCGAAACGACCGCATCCGGATGACTGATGCAGGGCACGGAGCCGACTTCAGCAACCCGCAACGGATTGTCGTTGCCACGCGCCGTGGATTGACGCGCGAGTTGGTTAATTTGCCGTGGACGGAGCAGATCGACGCCCTGAGCAGAGAGTCGGGAGAGGTTGGTGGCGAAGGCCTGGCATTGACTGAATCCGGAAGCATAGGCATGGCGCAGGGCAGGGGAGGCATCGCCAGGACTATTCCGAAAAAACTCCGTCAGCCGCTGTGCCCTTTCCAGCAGGACAGCGACGGGAACGCCGGTTGCTGGATCGTAGCGATCATGGTCGATCCAGTACGCAATGCTGTTGCGTACTTTGCTGGCACGCTCGCCGTAATCTTCGTCGAGTTCGTTGATGATGGCCTGCCAGCGTGGTCCACCGACCCCTGGGTAGTCCGATTGGATACCGGCCAGTTTGCGTCTTGCCCGGGTAGGAATGGGAGAAAGCGGGTGGGTCAGAAACTGGATCAGGGCATGGAAGTTAACCGGCGCCCAGAGCAGTTCCAGTGTGAGCGGCAGCAACTGCAGCGCTGGACGGAAGGCATTGGTGTCGCTCAAACCCTGACGGGGATGATTGGCGGCCGCCAGATAGGCATCGGTTGTCTGGGCTGCCGTGCTGGCCACATAAAGCACGCTCTGCGCATTTTTGCGTAATGTTTCGGCCAACCAGCGGGCGCCGGTCGTGAGGGTTTCGCTGCGAGCGACGATCAGGCTGCCGTCGTCGCTCCATGAAATGGGTGGTCCGGCCTTGCCGGATGACAGTCTTTTCTGGATCTGGCCGAGCGTACTGTTGCCGAATGTCGCCCCTTGGTTGCCGACGATGCAGGGCATTTTCTCCAGGACACGTTGCCAGAGGAGGGGGAATACGTCGACGGGGTTGAGCAGTTCAATCGACTCGATCAGGTGCTTGCGGTGCTTGAGTGCCAGTAAAACCGCATTCAGTCTTTGCGCCAGGCCGGGGGCTACCTGATTTATCGCCGATGCTTCGATCTCGGCCATGTCATTGAGTCGGACAGAGGCGTTGTCGCCCGGAGTGGTGCCGTTCCAGCCGTGCATCCGCCAGGTATCCCGCCACTCGAGCAATTCTGCAGCGACGCCAAAATCGTCCCTGGCCAGACTTTGGTTGAAGAATCGGTCTTGGGAATCCAGTTTCAGGAGACAGTCACGGTACTGAACGATGCGCTCGGAGGCTGATTCCTGCGGGGAAACCAGTCCAAGCTGGGTTTCCAGTATGGTCAGGAGACCCAGTGGGCCAACGTCGGAAGCCCCGAGTTGATTGGTCGCGTCTCGGCCGTGCTGACCATCAAGATGTAACCCAAAGCGAAGTTTCATGGTCGTTCCTCTTAAATCGTTTGAGTGGCCTTGGGCACGGGTTTCCGGGAAAATCGTGTGCGCGCATCCCGTTCCACCACCTCGATCCTTGCGGGGCGACCGCCGTAGATCTCTCTTTTTAGCCAGAGGATTTCTTCGTCGAGGGACTGCTTGCCAACAACCGTGCGGTGCCAGACTTTCTGGACTCCATCCCAACGATACTTCTTTGCCTTCAGAAGATCTTTCGTGGCGTAAGGCGAATTGAGGGCGAACAACGTGTAGCTGACCTGGGGCAGTCGGTCCAGCAGGGGTTTCAGTACGGGTATGGGTTGTCCCGTGGCGGTGTCGTACTCGAAAGCAACAATACCGATCTCGATGATCTGCCCGCGACTTACGTCCAGGTCGGTCGTTTCGGGGGCGACGACGATCCCCTTGAGAAGAGGCCTTCCTGTGTCCGGAGCTATCTCTATGCGGGGATTGATCCGGCGCAACACGCGATATTCGGGGCTGGCGGACAACTTGGTGGCTAGGGTTTCAAGTTCTGTTTGGTGCATATCGAGGTTCAACTTCTCAGCTTTTGGTTCAGATTAGATCCGGAGCGTATTAATTGAAAAGCTCATAGGGTGAGCTATGTGCTGCAACTATGATTCGGGCCGGACTCCAGGGCGAGCCCTCAGTGACTTCAGGCATGCCTCCAATCCACCCTCGACGATATGTGTTGGAATCGAGATCATGAGGTTGCATGGCAATCCTAAAATCTCAACGAGTATCCCCCGAGAGTCCTTTAATAATTCACGCGATGTGCAACTTTTCGAGGGTGAAAGCTGCTGTGTTGTAAGGAAGGTGGACAAGGCCGTCGCCGTACTGTGGGTTTGTCTGGAACCTACGCTAGTGGTCACTGGTGTCGTGGGAGTTGAATGGCCCACATAATTGTTGTATGGTAGAAGCGCCGGCCTAGCCGTGCGCATAAACTGCCAATCAAGGGAGAGCGTGGAGCTCTGGGGTCTCTATTTTGTGAACGAACACAAAATGGAGGCCGGTGAATTTTGCGCGCAGGTGGAAGGTTTAAGAAACATACCATTCGGTGTGTTTTGCAAGTGAGCATCAGTGTAGGAAAAGGGCCGGGCCGGTTCGCCCCCCCGTCCGGCGATGTGCTATTTATTGCCCCAAGCATCCATGATGCTGCCAACGGCATTTACCGGCTTATTGGGAAGTTTCGGAAGTTTTGGCCGCATGGCCTTGGCCGGGTCCATACGGTCAATCTGCACATCAAGCCCCAAGGCGTCCAAGCACATCAAAAGAAAGCCGACGCTGAAGTTCCCCCGGTTCACGCGCCGGTTGAGGACTTTGGGGTCGATTTCAGTGCCCAGTTTCTGGCTGAGAGCCTCAGCCAGTTCGGGGAAACCCATACCGTTCTCCGTCAGAGCACTCTTGAACAGGGCTATCGCATCGACACCCCAGGCTATGCTGGTTTGAATCTCAAGTTTGCGGTCGCGCGTTGCCTGGGGCACAGAAATTGGCCGACCACGCTTCGGGGTTGTCATGATGGACTTGTGGAAAAGAGATGGGCTAAATTTGAAATAGAGTCAATTATGGCTCATCCGTACCTGGCTTCCTATACCTCACTCCAACGAAACTGGAGATAAAGGAATGCTTGAGAAACCCCAACGAGAACGCCTGCTTGAGCGGCTTTGCCTGCCGCCTGCGGGGCAGCGGCTCGTGCTGGAAGCCGCCAAGTTCGCACCCGTCAGAAAAGTGGCCTCAAAAGGTGGCGGCAATGTTATTACCCCGTTTCAAAGCCGCAAAATGCAACGGACGATTGAAACGGAAAGCCGCCACCTCGAATTCCCGGTCGCCGTCAGCTTGGAGCATGATCCTGAGGTGCTTGAGTACTATGCCCAGCCCAGCCGGCTCAAGTTCGACGTCATCGATGCTGACGGAGAAGTTCACGCCATCGACCATACCCCTGATTTTCTCGTCATCACCGAGCGAGAAGTGTGGTTCGAAGAGTGCAAGCACAAAATCAAACTTGAGCGGCTAGCCAACCGCTACCCCTGGCGCTATCAGCTTGACCCGGACCAGCGCTGGCGCTCGCCCTTGATTGAGCACTGGCTGGCCGAGCGCGGCATAGGCTATCGCATCCGCAGCGAGAAAGATTTCACGCAGCGGCGCATCGAGAACACCCTGCTGCTGGAGGATTACCTCGATCCGAGCGCGCCGCCCTGTCCAATCGATGTTGCCTTGCGGGTGCGCGAAGCCCTGGCGGCCGAGGCGACCCTCTATCTAGCCGAACTGTACGAGAAAGCTGACTGCCGGCCTGACGATGTCTTCAAACTCATCGCTGATGGTGTCTTGGTTGCAGAGATGGACCATGCTGCCTTGAGTGCTCCTGGACGCTGTCGTGTCTTTCGGGACACGGCCGTGCGTGACTTCGAACTGGCGCGGCGCATGCCTGCGCGCAGCACCATTCCTGGCGTACTCGATGTCACGGTTGGTGCTCAACTCACTTACGACCAGCAGACGTACCGGGTTGTGATGGTCGGTGGCAGTAAAGTCATGTTGGGGACGGAGGATGGCAAGTCCGTGGAAATCGCCATCGACACCCTCGAGCAACTGGCCGCGCACCACAACCTCCTAATGACCGGCCCGACGGACAACCCCGCCGAGCCGGTCCGTCTTTCGGACTTCAGCGAGCATGAACTGAAAATCGCCCTGGGACGGATGAAAGCCATTGAGAATGTCTCACAGCCAAATCGAACCCAGCGCCGGTTGCTCAAAACGCTTGCCATCGCCAAGCAGGCGGGGAACGACGAACTGGTGGCCCTGGTTCCCCGCTTACGCGACCGTGGCAATCGCCTTCCTCGCTTGAGCCCTGAGCAAGAGTCGGCCATGGATCAAGCCATCCGCGAAGCCTACCTGACCAGCAGCGCCCCCAATGCCAAGCATTGCCATCGGGTGCTCACGCTTCAGAGTGCGCGGCAGGGAATCAAGCCGCCGTCCTATCCGACACTCATCCAGCGCATCAAGGACCTGCCGCAGCAGCAAGCCGACCGCGCCCGCCATGGCAATCGGATCGCCTATCAGAACGCCGAGTTCATCAATGTCTTGTATGCAGACACGCCGGTCCATGGTTCGCGTGCCTTCCAATACGTTCACATGGACCACACCGAGCTCGATATCGAGCTGGTCTCGGCCAGCAACGGCAAATCCCTTGGGCGGGCCTGGCTGTCCCTGGCCATTGACGCCTATACCCGGCGGATTCTCGGTCTCTACCTCTCCTATGACCCACCCTCGTACCGCTCCAACATGATGCTGTTGCGGGACATCATTCGTCGTTACCGGCGCCTGCCGCAGTTCATCGTAGTCGATAACGGTGCCGATTTCCGCAGCGAGGATTTCAAGCACTTCTGCGAAATGATGCGCATCCATGTCCGTTACCGCCCGGCCGGTCGGCCCCGCCACGGTTCCGTGATGGAACGAATCTTCGGCCGGGCGCACACAGAATATGTGCACAACCTCGCCGGCAACACCAAAGCCCTTAAGTCTGTGCGCAGCACCACCGGCAAGTTCCTGCCCTCGCGTCTGGCCGAATGGACGCTCGAAGCCATGTATCACGGTCTCGACTACTGGGCTTTCACCTACTACGACAATGAAGAGCATGCCACCCTGGGGATCAGCCCGAGAGATGCATTCCAGCGCAGCCTGGCTTCGTCCGGCCTGCGCGAGCATCGCATCGTCACACTGACCCGTGACATGCTCATCCTGACCTGTCCGACGGCGAGCCGCACCGGGCAGCGCATCGTGGACCGTCAGCGCGGCATCAAGGTGCACGCCAACTACTACTACTGGTGCCCAGAGTTTCGTGACCCGAAGCTCCATGGCAAGAAGTTGATGGTGCGCTACGACCCCTGGGATGGCTCCACGGTCTATGTCCAAATCGACAAGCGCTGGGTCCCGGCCCAATCCAAGTCACTGGTCAGCCTGGGGCAGATGACCGAGAAGGAACGGGAGATGTTCTCGCAGGAAATGCGCTCACGCTATCGCCTGCATGACAACGACGAACTCTCCATGCAGCGTTTGTCAGAGTTCATGCGCGTGTTCACGCCGGAAGGTGCCATGGAAATGGCTCTCCTGCGTCAGCAGGAGAACCGCGCGCTCTACCAGAGCCTTGGCATCGGCGCGATTGTTTTGCCGCAAAGCATACCGCTACTTGAGTCCAAGCCTGCGCCGGACGTGCCAATGACCGCTGCCGCAGCAGCACCGGTGGCCAACGCGCCGGTCAATTTGCCGGCTGCTGCGCTACTGCCTGCTATCGACCTCTCCGACATCCCCGAATTCGACACTTTTTGAAACAGGAAGCACCTCTCATGAATACCCAAGCACTCCAATCTGTCACTTCACCGGCGGGTCAGCGCATCCGTCACCCCCGTATCGTCTCGGTCATCGATGAATGCCATCTGATGCTGGAAGCCGGTGGTAACGCCAATCTGATTCTGCTGTGTGGCCCCACAGGGGTCGGCAAGACCACACTCGGAGATTTCCTGGTCGAAGCCGAACTCAAGCGCCAGACCGAGGCCATGGCCGCCAATCCTGGCTACATTCCGGCGATTCGGATTGAAGCCCCCGCCTCTGGCGAGCGGGAGTTCTCCTGGCGGTTGTTCTATCAGCGTATCCTGAATGCCTTGGAAGGCGAGCTCGATGCTCCGCGCACTGCGTATGGGGTCGATCCGGCAACCGGCCGGGTGGTGCGCCCTTTCGGCGCGCAAACCAACCGTCTTTCCGGCCTACGTACCGCCGTGGAGCGCTCGCTGCGCAATCGCGGCACTCGCTTCATCGTGGTCGACGAAGCTGCTCACATGATGCGGCAATGCCATCCCACCCGGCTCGAACAGCAACTGGATACGCTCAAGTCCCTGTCGAACGACTATGACGTGCAATGGATTCTGCTCGGGTCCTATGACCTCTTTGAACTGGTGTCCCTGAGCGGTCAGTTGGCGCGCCGGACGCATGTCATTCATTTTGGCCGTTACCGCGAAGATGTAACGGAAGAAGTCAAAACATTCACAGGGTGCCTCAGGCACCTGGCCAAAGGCATGCCGGCCCTGAAGGACATCGACTTGGTGCGCTATACGGAAGTCTTCCAGCAGAACACCTTGGGATGCGTCGGCACCTTGCGCACGGTGCTGCGGCGGCTGGACCTGATGGTTGCCGAGAAAGGCTGGTCGGAAGACGTGCTGCGCAAGGCACTGCTGACGGAGGCGCAGGTCACGCAGATCCTGCGCGAGGTACTCGAAGGGGAGCAACGGATTGCGCCGGGGCTGAAGCGCAATCTGCTTGAGTCTCAGGTGACCGTGGCCAGGAAGGTGGCATGATGAGCCCGCTTCATAATCCGCGTTCGACGTTGCATGCTCTGGTGCCCCATGGGATGGATACCCCTGATGTCGAGAGCCTGACCAGTTACTTCTGCCGGCTGGCGTTCTCACATAGCCTGACGGCACGCAACTTCGCGGTCTGGGTGTTGGAGTATGCCGGGCAAGCCGTGCCGGAAGATTACCGCTGGTTCCGCAAGGCGTTCTCTGGCATGTCTGCGGAAACGGAGCAATGGGTAGTCTGGCTCGCTGGCCTGACCGGCATCGCCGGCCTGGACCGACTGACCTTGCTGCCGTGGCGTCATCTGGTGACGTCACAGGGATTCGCACCGCAATCGGACCGGTGGTGTCCATGCTGCCTTCAGGAAGACCGTGAGACTGGGCGTTCTCCCTACCTGAGGCTGAGTTGGGATATCGCACAGGTGAGAGTCTGTTCCCGACACAAGGTTGAACTGGTGTCGGCCTGCCCTTGCTGCCAGAGAACCAATGTCCGGAATCGTGCCAGTACTGTGGTGCCGGGATACTGCACCTCCTGTGGCGCATTCCTCGGTGATACGCCGGTCACACCCGCCACCCCCGAGGCGCTTTGGGTAGCGCGTCAAGTCGGTCAAATGTTAGCCGTTCGGCCAAAAGTCGCGGCTGACAGACTTGTGCCACTGCTTGAGGTGGTCATCGCGCGGATGGGTTCTGGCTGCGTTGCTACCTTTGCAAGGGAGCTTGGACTGTCCAAAAGCGGGGTTTGGCATTGGGTCAGACAAGGAGGACAACCGACTCTCCAGGCCTGGCTGGCAATTGCCCTGCATGGAGGTATTGGTCTCAAGCAACTCTTTGCCAGCGAGGTGGATGATTGGCAACTTCCCGAAGAACCTGCGCAACTGACCATTCCCTGGTTGGCTTCGCCACGCAAGGGCATCGTTTCCAAGCATCTGGATTGGCCGGCCATTCGGGAGCAGCTGAGGGAGGTTCTTCTTGAACCGGAGCCGATATCGTTG
>CAZAWN010000075.1:0-11184 GCA_964488825.1 uncultured Methyloversatilis sp.
TGCCCAGCAGCGCGTTGCCGCCGTAGCCGGAACCGTAGGACCAGATTTCGCGCGTCTCGGGGAAATGCACGATGTACTTGGTGTCCGGGTTGCACGGCCACTTGACGTCCTTCTCGTCGTGGCCGAGCGGGGCGCCGACGGTGTGCAGGCAGGGCACGAAGAAGCCCTCCGTGCCCAGCACGTCATGGACGGCCTTGCCCATGCGCGTCATGGTGCGCATATTGACCACCACATAGGCGCTATCCGAAATCTCCACACCGATCTGGGCGATCGGCGAGCCGAGCGGCCCCATGCTGAAGGGGATCACATACATGGTGCGGCCGTGCATGCTGCCCTTGAACAGGCCGCGCAGCGTTTCTTTCATCTTGGCCGGATCTTCCCAGTTGTTGGTCGGGCCGGCGTCTTCCTGCTTGGCGGAGCAGATGTAGGTGCGGTCCTCGACGCGCGCGACGTCCGAAGGGTCGGAACACGCAAGATAGGAATTTGGCCGCTTGTCCTGATTGAGCTTGACGAACGTGCCGGCGGCGACCATTTCGGCGCACAGGCGGTCGTACTCTTCCTGTGATCCGTCGCACCAGACGATGCGGGCGGGTTCGGTCAGGGCGGCGACTTCCTTCACCCAGGCCTTGAGTTTTTCGTGGCGGACATAGTCCGGTGCTGCAATTGCGGCGCTTGCATTCATGAGTTTCTCCACTCGAACGAAAAGTCGGCGCTGGTGGGACGGCAAGCACGGCCTGCTTTCCCCCGCGTCCTTATTAGGAAGGAGATATTCTGCCATACATGGATTCGATGCCAGCATAACCTCGCCGCGTTTACGCCTAGAATCACCGCTTTTGACCTCTGGGAGTTAGCACCATGGACGACAGCCTGCGCCGCGCCGCCCTCGACTATCACCTGTACCCCCGCCCCGGCAAGATCGCCGTCACGCCGACCAAGGCGCTGACCAACCAGTCCGATCTGTCGCTCGCCTACTCCCCCGGTGTCGCCGCCGCCTGCGAAGAGATCGAACGCGATCCGTCCACCGCGGCCCTCTACACCTCGCGCAGCAATCTGGTGGCCGTCGTCAGCAACGGCACCGCCGTTCTCGGTCTCGGCGACATCGGCCCGCTCGCCGGCAAACCGGTGATGGAAGGCAAGGGCGTCCTGTTCAAGAAGTTTGCCGGCATCGATGTCTTCGATATCGAGGTGGCCGAAAACGATCCCGACAAGCTGGTCGACATCATTGCTGCGCTGGAACCCACCTTCGGCGGCATCAATCTGGAAGACATCAAGGCGCCCGAGTGTTTCCTCGTCGAACGCAAATTGCGCGAGCGCATGCGTATCCCCGTGTTCCACGACGACCAGCACGGCACGGCGATCATTTCGGCGGCGGCGGTGCTGAACGGACTGAAAATCGTCGGCAAGGATATCGATAAGGTCAAGCTGGTCTGCTCCGGTGCCGGCGCCGCGGCGATCGCTTGTCTCGACCTGATCGTCAGTCTCGGTGCGCGCCGCGAGAACATCTACGTCTGCGATTCCAAGGGTGTCATCCATACCGGTCGGCAGAATCTCGACGAGTCGAAACAGCGTTATGCCCAGGACACCGAAGCACGCACCTTGGCCGATGTGATGCCCGGCGCCGACATTTTCTACGGTTTATCCACGGGTGGCGTACTGAAACCCGAGATGGTGGCCGGCATGGCGCGCGACCCGATCATCCTGGCGATGGCCAATCCCGACCCGGAAATCCTGCCCGAAGACGCCATGGCAGTACGCCCCGACTGCATCATCGGCACCGGCCGCTCGGACTATCCGAATCAGGTCAATAACGCACTGTGCTTCCCTTACATCTTCCGCGGTGCGCTCGACTGCGGCGCAACGACGATTAACGAGGAGATGAAGATCGCCTCGGTCAAGGCGATCGCCGAGCTGGCCCACGCCGAGCAGTCCGATGTCGTCGCCGCCGCTTACGGCAACAGCAACCTGAGCTTCGGCCGCGATTACCTGATCCCCAAACCCTTCGATCCGCGGCTGATCCTCAAGGTCGCGCCGGCTGTCGCCCAAGCGGCGATGGATTCCGGGATTGCCAGTCGTCCGCTGGCCGACATGGCGGCTTATCGACAGCAACTCAACGAATTCGTCTATCACTCCGGCTTCGTCATGAAGCCGGTATTTGCCGCCGCCGCGCAAAAACCGGCGCGCATCGTTTTCTGCGAGGGCGAAGACGAGCGGATACTGCGTGCGGTGCAAGCCATCTGCGACGAAGGTCTGGCCAAGCCGGTTCTGATCGGACGCCCCGACGTGATCGCCAAACAGCTTGAGCGCTGCGGTCTGCGCGTTCAAGCGGGTACGCATTTCGAACTGGTGAATCCCGATTTCGATCCGCGCTACAAGGAACTCTGGCAGGACTACTACGAACTGATGTGCCGCAAGGGCATCGGCGTCGAATACGCGAAACGCGAAATGCGCCGCCGCACTACCCTGATCGGCGCCATGCTGGTGCGCCACGGCTACGCCGACGGACTGCTCTGCGGCACCTTCGGCAAACATAGCCTGCACCTGCGCTATATCGCCGAAGTCATCGGCCGCAAGCCGGGCGTCGATCACTTCTACGCCATGAACATGCTGATCCTGCCGCAGCGCACCCTGTTCATCGGTGACACCTACGTCAACTACGACCCGACGGCCGAACAGCTGGCCGAGATGACTCAACTGGCCGCTGAGGAAGTGCGGCGTTTCGGCATCGCGCCTAAAGTCGGCCTGCTGTCGCATTCCAGTTTCGGGACCGAAGACTCGCCGACCGCGCAGAAGATGCGCGCCGCGCTGCAGTTGCTGCGCGCTCAGGCGCCGGAACTCGAGGTCGAGGGCGAAATGCATGGCGATGCGGCGCTCGATCCCGACATTCGCCGGCAGGTGTTTCCCAATGCGAACCTGCAAGGCGCGGCGAACTTGCTCGTCATGCCGACGCTCGACGCAGCCAATATCTCGTTCAACCTCCTGAAAACCGCGGCGGGCGACGGCATTACCGTTGGCCCCTTGCTGTTGGGCGCCGCACGTCCTGCGCATATTCTTACCCCCACCGCAACGGTACGGCGCATCGTGAACATGACCGCACTTTTATCGGTTGAGGTCGCTCAGGGGCTGGGCGCTTAGATCTCCGTCTTAACTATATTTTTAAGAACAGCTCTTATCCCCTTAATTTCCCTCGCAATATGCCGATACAAGTCATAGAATAGAAGGACTTTCCCGGAGCGTCAGTACGGCTTGATGCTGTGCAAGGCGGTAAACTCCTGCAAACACTCCGGCAGCTTTATTGTGGGCTTAGCCTCTAACATCAGTTGAACGACCATGAAACCCATGCTCAAGAATCTGTTGGCACTTGTCGTCGCGTTGGGAGTGGCAGTCGGCGGGTCTATGACTGCCAGCGCCGAGACTGTCAAGAAGAAGGTCGAAACAAACAAGAAACTGGTTGGCAAATCGGCGAGCGGAAATACCAAGAAAGTCGCTGCAACGAAGGTCGCTACCAAGAAAATTGCCGACAAGAAGTCATTCAAGAAAGTCGCCCAACGGGCTCCCGCCATCCAGGAAGACAGTTCCGGGTCGATCGATCAGATCAAGTCTTCAGCCGTCGCAGTGTTCGATCAAACGACGGGCGATCTGCTTTTCGAAAAGAACTCCAGCGCGCCTGTACCGATCGCTTCGATCACCAAGCTGATGACCGCGATGGTTGCGCTCGATGCGCTGCCCAACCTTGCCGAGCCGATCACCATCTCAGCGGCCGACCTCGACACCCTCAAAGGGACCGGTTCGCGCCTGACCGTGGGCGCCCAGCTGAACCGCGAAGAGATGCTGCTGTTGATGTTGATGTCTTCAGAAAATCGTGCCGCCTCTGCATTGTCGCGCCATTATCCCGGAGGGCGTGAGGCCTTTGTTCAGGCGATGAACGCCAAGGCGAGAATGCTTGGCCTGACCGAGACGAATTTTTCCGATCCCACGGGACTCTCGCCGGCCAACGTTGCTAGCGCTCGCGATTTGGTCAAACTGGTGAATGCGGCTCATCAGTATCCCTTGATCCGTGAGTTTTCCACGTCAGAAGAGTACAAGGTTTCCGTGCGCGGTCGCTCCCAGACCTTCCGCAACACGAATGCCCTGGTACGCAATGACAAGTGGTCCATCGGTTTGTCCAAGACCGGCTATATCAGCGAAGCGGGCAAATGCCTGGTGATGCAGGCCTGGCTTGACAACAAGCCGACTATCATCGTGCTGCTCGACTCCTGGGGTAGTCTGACGCGCATTGGCGACGCTAACCGTATCAAGCGCTGGGTTGAGTCGCATGCCAGCCGTGGCGGCACGGTACGCAGCTGATCTCGATCGCGGCGACGCAGGCCCGACTTCTTGCCCATGCACGTTGCCCTTTTCGTCACCTGCCTCGTCGATTTGATGCGGCCGCGGATCGGTTTCGCTGCCATCGAGTTACTCGAAGCGTCGGGCTGCGAAGTCGTCGTACCCACCGCCCAGACCTGTTGCGGCCAGCCGGCCTGGAATAGCGGCGACAAGGTCGCGGCAGCGCAGTTGGCGAAAAAGCTGATCGCCGAATTCGAAGGCTTCGAGTACGTTGTGGCCCCATCCGGTTCCTGTGCTGACCACGTCCGCAACGAATACCCGGCTATCCTCGCCGACGAACCGGACTGGCAGGCGCGCGCCATCGCCCTCGGCAGCCGTGTTTTCGAACTCACTGACTTCCTGGTGAATATCGCGAAAATTGACAAGCTGCCGGGAGATTTTTCCGGTCGCATAACCTATCACGACTCCTGCACCGGCCTGCGCAGCCTCGGCATCAAATCCCAGCCGCGCGCCTTGCTCGCCAAGCTCCCCGGCGTCGACTTGCAGGAAATGAATGGCGCAGAAGAGTGCTGCGGCTTCGGCGGCACATTTTCCGTCAAGTTTGGCGATGTTTCGGCGGCGATCGCCGAACGCAAGTGCGGCAATGCCTGTGCAACCGGCGCCCGGGCGATTGTCGGCGGCGATCTCGGTTGCCTGCTCAATATCGAGGGCAAGCTGCGCCGCTTGGGCGACGCGCACACGGAAGTACTGCACATTGCCGAAGTATTGACTCGCAAAAGCTGATGGAATCCCGTTCGCACCGTTTCAAGGACAACGCCGCCGCTGCCCTCGCGAACCCGGTGTTACAGGCGAACATGCGTACGGCGAAAGGCAAGTTCGTCGACAAGCGCGCCATTGCCATCAAGGAACTGGGGGACGCGGGCGATTTCGAGAGCATGCGCGAAGCCGCCAAGGACATTCGCAACCGTGTTATCGAGCACCTCGATCTCTGGCTGGAAACCTTCGAGGCCAGCGCCACCGCGCGCGGCGCAACGGTCCTGTGGGCGAAAGACGGTGCGGAAATCTGCCGCCATGTCGTCGACATCGGCAAGCGGCACGGCGTATGCAAGGCCGTCAAATCCAAATCGATGCTCTCCGAGGAGGCCGGCCTGAACCTCGCGCTGGAGGCGGCAGGCATTCAGCCGGTCGAGACCGATCTGGGCGAATACATCCTGCAGATCAATAACAACGAGCCGCCCAGCCACATCATCGCGCCGGTGGTGCACAAGAGTCTGGACGAAGTCGCCGACCTGTTTGAAAAAGTCCACAAGACGCCGCGCAAGACCGAGATTCCCGCACTGACGCGCGAGGCGCGCGAGGTGTTGCGCGAACACTTTCTTACCGCCGAGATGGGCATCTCGGGCGGCAATTTCCTCGTTGCCGAAACCGGCTCGGTCGCGCTGGTCACTAACGAGGGCAATGGCCGCATGGTCACCACGCTGCCCAAGGTGCATGTCGTCGTCACCGGTATCGAGAAGGTCATCCCGACGCTGGAGGATCTGGCCACCCTGATGCGCTTGTTGCCGCGTTCGGCGACGGGCCAATCCATTTCCAACTATGTCTCGGTGCTTACCGGCACAAAAGCGGCTGGTGAGCTGGACGGCCCCGAACATCTGTATTTCATCCTCGTCGATAACGGTCGTGCCGATGTCGTGGGCTCGGAATTCCAGGATATGCTGCGCTGCATTCGCTGCGGCGCTTGCATGAACCACTGCCCGGTCTATCAGACCATCGGCGGCCATGCCTACGGCTGGGTTTATCCCGGCCCGATGGGGTCGGTGCTCACACCGTTGTACACCGGCATCGAGAATGCCATCGACCTGCCGCATGCCGCCACCCTCTGCAACCAGTGCGGCGTGGTCTGCCCGGTCAAGATTCCCCTGCCCGAATTGCTGCGCAAGTTGCGCGAGAAGCAGGTGGAAAAACGCTTGCGGCCGTGGTTCGAGCGCTTCGCCTTCCGGCTCTGGGCCTGGGTGGCGAGTTGTCCGACCCTCTATGGATGGGGCGCCTGGTTTGGCGTGCGCTACCTGAAATGGTTGGCGGGAGGCAAACCAAGTATCCCGGTTCTGGGCGTCGCGCCGGAATGGACCAAAGGGCGCGACTTCCCCGCACCCGAGGGCAAAACCTTCCGCGAACTGTATGCCCGGAGGGCTAAGCCATGAGCAGTCGCGAAGACATTCTTGCTCGTGTGCGCACCCGATTGCAGCGCAATGCCGACAATGCCGCCGTCGGGCGAACCGCCATTGCAGCCACTCTGGCGGCGCGCACCCAGGGGCCGCGTCCGGCGGTAGATACGCAAAAGTCGGCGCTGGTGGGACGGCTAGTAGAGAAGTCCTTAGCCTATTCAAGCACCGTGGATCGGGTGGCGTCCCGCGCCGCCGCACCCGCTGCCGTTGCCCACTATCTGGATGGACTGAAGCTGCCCCGCCAAGCCGTCGTCTGGCCCGCGCTGGCCGAACTGGACTGGGCCGGGGCCGGACTCGCCGTGACGGCGCGCGGCGCCCGGGACGCCGATCTGGTCGGCATCACCGGCTGCTTCTGCGCCATCGCCGAAACCGGCACACTGATGCTCTGCGGTGGCCCCGCTATGCCCGCGTCGGTTAGCCTGCTGCCAGAAACGCACATCGCCCTGGTGCCGACCAGCCGCATCGTCGCCGGCATGGAGGAAGGCTTCGCGCTGGCGCGTGCCGAACTGGGCCAGTTGCCACGCGCCGTCAATTTCATCTCCGGGCCGTCGCGCACCGGCGATATCGAGCAGACCATCGTATTGGGCGCCCACGGGCCGTATCGGGTGCACCTGATCCTGCTGGAAAACGAATAGGCCACAGGAGATCGGGGCATAATCCGGCCATGTACGAATCCCCGCCTACCCCTCCATGCTTTGTCCTTCCCGAACATAGTCTTGCCGAGGAGCGTTTTCATGCCCTGTTGAGCCTCAGCGCCGACTGGTTGTGGGAAATGGATGCCGAATACCGCTTTACCTGGTTCTCGGAGAACTATTCGAGCGGAGGAGCGGATCATCATCGCAATATCGGTTTGCACCGCTGGGACTTACCCATCGATCTCTCCGAGGACGACTGGGGGGCGCACAAGGCCTTGCTGGCAGCGCACCAAGCTTTCCGCGACTTCGTGTACCGCATTCGCACCCTGGACGGAATCTCGCGCTGGTACTCGATTAGCGGTCTGCCACTTTTCGTCGAAGAGCATTTCGTCGGTTACCGTGGCACCGGGCGCGACATCACTGCCCAGAAACAGATCGAGGAAGAACTTCGTTCACATCGCGACAACTTGCAAGCCTTGGTCGACGCCCGCACTGCCGATCTGCGCCAGGCCAAAGAGCTCGCCGAGCAGTCCAACCGGGCAAAGTCGGAGTTTCTTTCCAACATCAGCCACGAGTTGCGCACCCCGATGCACGCGATTCTTTCGTTTTCGCGAATTGGCCAGGCCAAGGCCGACACAGCCAGTCCCGCCAAGCTTGCCGAATATTTTGCGCGCATCCATGGTGGTGGCTCGCGCTTGCTGGAGTTGGTCGACGAACTGCTCGATCTGGCGAAACTCGAATCGGGGCAGATGACTTATGCGATGCATCGCGTCGACCTGCGGCGTCGCACCGAAGAGATGCTGCATGAACTGCAGGCCCTGCTGGAAAACCGTAACATGACCTGCACCATTGCGTCGACCCTGGGGGATTGCATGATCGAAGGCGACCGCAAACGGGTAGATCAGGTGTTACGCAACCTGCTGGGCAACGCCATCAAGTTTTCGCCTCACGGCGGAGAAATTCGCGTCGAACTGGCCACTGCCACACTGCCGGCCGGTCGGCGCTCGGAGGATGTCGGCGAGATACCGGCGCTGCGCCTGACCGTCGCCGATCAGGGGGTCGGCATCCCGGAAGCTGAATTGGAAAATATTTTCGAGAAATTCGTCCAGAGCAGCCGCACCGCCACCGGCGCAGGTGGAACGGGTTTGGGGCTGGCCATTTGCCGCGAAATCGTGCAGGCCCATCGGGGTATCATTCGGGCGCGCAACCGTCCGGAGGGCGGCGCCGCATTCGATGTCCTGCTGCCTTTGCCAAGTTAGCCCGCGTATGACCGAGCGCCAAATTCTTGTCGTCGATGACGAAATCGTCAATCTGGAGATCATCCGGGAGTATCTGGATGCACCCGACTATCGTCTCGTGCTGGCCACCAGCGCGGACCAGGCCTGGGAAAGGATGGACTGCACCGGCGAACGCTACGACCTGGCGATTCTCGACCGCATGATGCCGGGCATGAACGGCATCGAATTGCTGCGCAAGATGAAGGCGGACGAGCGCTATCGCGATATTCCGGTGATCATGCAGACGGCAGCGACTTCGCCCGATCAGGTACGGGAAGGAATTGAATCGGGCGCCTACTACTATCTCGCCAAACCCTACGAACCGGAAACGCTGGCCACGATTGTGCGTGCGGCGCTCGACGATATTGCCCGCCGCGAGGAGGCGAGTCGCCATGCCTCCGCTCATGTCAAGGCGATGGAACTTCTTGACCGGGCGGCGTTTCGCTATCGTCGCCTCGATGAGATCGGCCCTTTGATTGAGGTTCTGGCGAGCCTCTGCCCAGTACCAGATCAAGCCGCCGGGGGGCTGACCGAATTGTTGGTCAACGCCGTCGAGCATGGCAACCTGGGCATCAGTTATGCCGAAAAGAAGCGCCTTCGCCAGGACAATGCCTGGGAAGCAGAGGTCGATCGCCGCCTGGAGCTGGCCCAGTATTGCGACCGATGGGTACGTGTCGATGTGCTGCGGCACGACGACCGTATTGAATTTACCGTGAGCGACGAAGGCGCCGGATTCGACTGGCAGCGATATCTTGAGTTCGATCCGCTGCGCGCCGCCGATCCCAATGGCCGCGGCATCGCCATGGCCCGCATGTTGAGCTTTGCCAGTCTGCAGTATGCCGGTTGCGGCAATCAGGTCACCGCCATTGTTACCATCCGTTCCGACTAATCAATCTATTTTTGCCATGAATGCTCCTGCTTCCTACGCACAGCCGATGCCTCCTCTGCATGTGTTGATCGTCGACGACACGGCCACCAACAGGCAGATTCTGTCCGTCTTCCTCAAGAAACTTGGGCATCGGGTGGAAATGGCCGTTGATGGGGCCGACGCAGTCGCCAAATTTACCGCCAGCCCCTGCGATCTTGTCATCATGGATGTGATGATGCCGGTCATGGATGGCTACGAGGCGACACGGCGCATCAAGGCGGCCAGCGTGGATCGCTGGGTGCCGGTGATTTTTCTTTCGGCGCTGGACAAAGATGAAAACCTGGTTACCGGGCTCGATGCGGGCGGCGACGATTATCTGCCGAAGCCGATCAATTTCATCGTGCTGGAAGCGAAACTACGCGCGTTTTCCCGCACCATCATGTTGCGCCGCGAGGTCGATGAGGCGCGTCGCGTGCTGCAGGTGTATCACGACGAACGCGAGTCCGAGAACATGCTCGCGGCCGAGATTCTCGAACAGTTGATGCAGCGGCCTGGGCTTAGTGATCCGTCCCTGCGTTACTGGATGAATCCCGCCACCAATTTCAGCGGCGACATCGTCGCCGCGGCGCGCAGCACCGACGGGCGCTACTATGTCTTGTTGGCGGATGCCACCGGTCATGGCTTGGCGGCCGCCATCAGCGTGCTGCCGCTGATGACTCTGTTCTACGACGTGGTCGAATTCGGCCTTCCCGTGGGTCGTCTGGTGGCGAAAATCAACGGCCAGTTGCGCGCTGCCTTGCCGGTCGGTCGTTTTGTCTGTTGCGGCCTGATCTGCCTCGATCCCAAGACCGGACACAACGAACTGTGGATGGGCGGCATGCCCAGCGCCTTGCTGGTCGATGCGCAAGGCCAACTCGTCAAGGAAATTTCGTCGGCCAATCTGCCGATGGGCATCGATGACATCGACTGGCGACAGACCAGTACCGAGGCATTCGCTACGCCCGCCGGCGGAGGGCAGGTCGTGCTGTATTCCGATGGATTGATCGAGGCGCAGAACGCTGACGGCGAACTTTTCGGGATGGATCGTCTGCTGAAATCCTGTGCTGGCGTTCCTGCCGTCCATCGACTCGATGCGGTCAAGCAAGCAGTTTTCGATCATCTGGGCGATCTGTCGCCGCATGATGATGTCACCGTTCTGGTGATCGACCTGCCCGCCGCTACCGGCCACTGATTTTTTTACTCTTACGCGGAGAAACACAGATGACGAACCCGCTCTATGAACGCACAATCACCGCGATCGACGCTGCGAATGCCGAAGACCCGCGCATGGATAACGAAGCCGGCCAAGCCATTCCGCGCGAACTGCTTTACGGCCGTCGCATGGCCGAAATGATCGGTCGTTACGCTCCTGAGGCCGACGATGTAATGAAGATCGCCGTGCGCGGCCAGCACATCCAGCGCTGGAAAACCCCGCGCGACAGCTACCCGATGACGCGCGACGGTTATCTCCAGTGGCGTACCGGCTTGTACAAATTTCACGCCGAAACAGTCAGCCGGTTGATGCAGGAAGCCGGTTGGGACGAGGCGAGTATCGAGCGTGCCAAACAAGCCGTCGGCAAGCGAGGTCTCAAGGTCAATCCCGATACGCAGATGCTCGAAGATGTTACCGACCTGGTCTTCATCGAGCATTACATGCTCGAATTCGCCGGCCAGAAACCCGACTACAGTGAAGAAAAGTGGCTCGACATCGTGCGCAAGACCTGGAAAAAGATGTCGCCCCGTGCGCATGAATTCGCGCTTTCGGGCCAGCTCAAGCTGCCGGAACCGCTCGTGCCGCTGATTGTCAAGGCGGTAAA
>CAZAWN010000075.1:11284-12727 GCA_964488825.1 uncultured Methyloversatilis sp.
CGGCTGACTGAGCGGCTGACTTGCATTACCCAGGAGAATGTATTACCTTTAATACATTCTCCTGGGGGGCCTCTCATGACCACTACTGTCCGTCTACCGCTGCGCGTCGAACAAACGCTTGCCGAATACTGCATTGCCCATCGCAAGACCAAGTCCTCGGTGATTGTCGAGGCGCTTGACCGTCTGCTGCATGCAGACGCGCCACCGCGCAAGAAAACGCCCTACGAGATCGCCGTGGAGGTGGGGTTCATCGGTTGCTTTGAAGGGAGCGGTGAAACAGGCAATTACAAAGAGCGGGTCAAGGCAGCTATCCGCGCCAAGCACAAGCGGTGAAGCTGCTTGTCGACACGGGTCCTTTGGTGGCCCTATGCGACCGCCGTGACGGCAACCACCCCGCCTGCAGGCGCTGGATGGAAGAGTTCGGCGGGCAGATGATCACCACATGGGCCGTACTTACCGAAGTCAGTCACTTGGCTCCCTCGGTCGCTGCGAGCCTGTCGATCCTGCGTTGGGTAGAGCAGGGCGGCCTTGAGGTGCTGCCACTCGGTAATGACGAATTGACGCAGGCGGCCGACTGGATGGAGCGTTACGCCGACCGGCCGATGGACCTGGCCGATGCCTCCCTCGTCGTCGCCGCGCTGAAAACCGGCGTGACGGCCGTCTGGACGCTTGACCGCAACGATTTTGACACCTACCGCTTGCCCAATCGCAAGCGTTTTCGCCTTGTGGAGATGACATGAATATCGGATTCATTGGTCTTGGCCTGATGGGCCGGCCACTCGCGCTGCATCTGGCCGGTGCGGGACATCAACTGCACCTGTGGGCGCGCCGTCCTGCTTCGCTTGAACCCTTTCACACGCTTGCTGCGCAGTTGCATGCGTCCCCCGCCGAGGTCGCGCGGCAGGCGGATATCGTATTTACGATGGTCGCCGACGCACCCGATGTCCGGGAAGTGGCGCTCGGCTCCGACGGCCTGGCGGCCGGAGCGCGGCCCGGATTGATCGTCGTCGACATGAGTACGATCAACCCGAATGCGGCGCGCGAGATTGGTGCGGCCTTGGCAGCCCAAGGCATCGACTTCCTCGACGCCCCGGTGTCGGGCGGCGAAGTCGGCGCCATCAACGCCTCCCTGACCATCATGGTCGGCGGCAAGCCGGAAGTTTTCGCGCGGGTGAAACCTCTCTTCGAGAAGATGGGCAAGTCGATCACGCTGATCGGCGGCAGCGGCGCCGGCCAGGTGGCCAAGGCCTGCAATCAGATTCTGACCGGGGTCGGCGTGCTGGCGGTTGCCGAGGCTTTCAACTTTGCTGCGCAGAACGATGTCGATGTCGCCAAGGTGCGCGAGGCGCTGCTGGGGGGGTTCGCTTACTCGCGAATTCTCGAAAACCACGGCCAGCGCATGCTCGACCGCAACTTCAAGCCCGGCTTCAAGGCCTGGATGCA
>CAZAWN010000076.1:0-2032 GCA_964488825.1 uncultured Methyloversatilis sp.
CTACGAAGGCGGCGAGATCTCGATGTACTACGACTCGATGATCGCCAAGCTGATCGTCCATGCGCCGACGCGCGCTGCGGCGATTGCGAAAATGCGCGATGCCCTGAATGGTTTCGTGATTCGCGGCGTCGCCGCCAACATCGCCTTCCAGTCGGCGTTGATGCAGAATCCGCGTTTCATCTCGGGCGATTTCAATACCGGCCTGATCGCCGAGGAGTATCCGAAGGGCTTCGATGCCTCGATGGTGCCGCATGACGATCCGGCCATGTTGATTGCCGTGGCAGCCGCGATCCATCGTCAGTATTTGAGCCGCAATGCGGCCATTTCCGGACAAATGCCCGGCCATGAGTACAAGCCCGGCGCCGATTTCGTGGTGCGTCTCGACGACGGGGCAGACCATGGAGTGCATGTTGTGCCGGCTGTGGGCGGTTGGGATATCGCACTTGGAGGGGAGCGTTATGTCCTGCGCAGTGACTGGCAGTTCGGCCAGTCACTCTACCGAGGCACGCTCAACGATACGACCTTCTGCATGCAGGTCGAACGCCGCGGGTTGAAATACCGGCTATTCCATTGGGGCACCCAGATGGATTTGATGGTGATGACCGCCCGAGCCGCACACCTGCAGTCGTTGATGCCGCACAAGGCGCCGCCGGACATGTCGAAATTCCTTCTCTCGCCGATGCCTGGCCTGTTGACGCAAATTGCGGTCAGTCCCGGGCAGGAGGTCAAGGCTGGCGAGGTGCTGGCGAAGATCGAAGCGATGAAGATGGAAAATGTACTGAAGGCGGAGCGTGATTGCATCGTCGAGGCGCTGTTGGCCAAGCCGGGCGAAAGCTTGTCGGTTGATCAGCCGATCATTGGCTTCAAGTAGGGGAAGCGGCGCCGGGAAACCGGCGCTGATTGCTTGTTTTTCCCTGCCTATTCCGCGATAGGCGGCGGATGGCACTCGCTACACTCCGGGCATCAGCGATACAAGGCCCGGAGTATCATGCTTTCCTTGGAGAAGTTAACAGGCGCAGGCGTTCCCATCCTCCCGGTGGATGGTTTGTTACGATACGCCAGCATTTCGTCGAACAGGTTTCGGTACCCGCGTTAACTCAATGTATCTGCTCGATCATTTCGGCCTGAAGCAAGTCCCGTTCGGCATTACGCCGGATACCGAATTCATTTATCCCAGCCATAGCCATCTGGAAGGGCTCAACTTGCTGCACTTCGCCCTGACGAGCGGCGAGGGTTTCGTCAAGATCGTCGGCGAGGTGGGTACGGGCAAAACCCTGTTGTGCCGCAATTTTCTGGCCGAACTGGGAAACGAGTGGAAGGCCGCGTATTTGCCCAACCCGCAGATGGAGCCGCGCGACTTCCTGCGCGAAGTCGCCGACGATCTGGGCGCTGCCGGAGGCGAACCCGAAGCCGCCCACGTGATCAAACGGCTCAATCGTCGCCTGCTCGATTTGGCGCGGGCCGGAAAGAAGGTGGTGATCTGCATCGACGAGGCGCAAACGATGCCGCGCCTGACGCTGGAAAGCCTGCGCCTGCTGTCCAACCTCGAAACGGAGAAGCGCAAGCTGCTGCACATTGTCCTGTTCGGTCAGCCTGAACTGGACACCATGCTGGATGCCTATTCGGCGCGCCAGCTCAAGCAGCGCATCGTGTTCCAGTATCGTCTGGTGAAGCTGGAAGCCGAAGAGATCGGCGACTATATCGAGCAGCGTTTGCGGATTGCCGGCAACACCGGGAAACCGCTTTTCGAAGCCAAGGCGGTGCGTGCCCTGGCCAAGGCGAGCGACGGGACACCGCGCTTGATCAATATCCTGGCCCAAAAATCCTTGTTGGCCGCTTTCGGCGAAGGCGTCAAGCGCGTCGAGGCGCATCATGTCAGGGCGGCGGCCGAAGATACCGAAGGTGCAGTGCGCTCGATGCGCTGGTGGCCCTGGTAGCGTGATGGAGGAACGGTGAGCCTGATTAACCAGATGTTGCGCGACCTCGATGCCCGCCAGGCGAGCAGGAGGGATCGTGCCGGTTTGCCGCCCCG
>CAZAWN010000076.1:2132-12640 GCA_964488825.1 uncultured Methyloversatilis sp.
CAGCAATCGCTCCAGCCAAGACTTTGCCCCCCACCCCGCCGCCTGCGAAGCAGGTCTCCAGCCTTGGCAAATCCGGTGCGGAACCGGCCTCTCAGGCGCTGCCATCCCTGGCCGAACGCAAGCCCTCAACGGCTAACGCAGCCTCGCAAGCCGACAAGGCCGGCAAGACTGATCCGAGCCGTGATCTGGCCGAGGCGGATTACCAGAAAGGCATGCAAGCGGTGAACAATGGCGACCAGGCGACGGCCCTGCCTTTGTTCCGCAATGCTTTGTCGCTCAATCCGAACCTTGCCCATGCTCGCCAGGCCTTGCTCTCGGTGCTGGTGTCCAGCCGCATGTGGGACGAGGCGCGCGAGGTTGCCCGCGCCGGGCTGGCGGCCGATCCGACACGGACTGGCTGGGCGGTGATCCTCACGCGTCTGCAGCACGAGCGGGGCGATACCGATGCGGCCCTGAAGACGCTGGAGACGCATCTTAACTATGCCAACGACGATGCGGACTACCTGAGCCTGTATGCCTTCCTGCTGCATCGCGGTCAACGTTATCCCGAGGCGGTGCGGCAGTATCGTTCCGCTTTGGCGCTGCGTCCGAAAGAGGGTCGCTGGTGGTACGGACTCGGCATGGCGCTGGCCGCCACCGGTCGCGAAGAAGAGGCGAAGGTGGCCTATGTCAAGGCGCGCGAAGTGGGCAATCTGCCGGCCGACATGATGGCTGTCATCGAGGAAAGACTCAAGTAAGCGCTTGGGCCGTGCGCGAGAGCTCGGAGGACCAGGTTGCCGCAGCCCCGAAACATTCAGTTGCAAGTCCGGTTTGAACTTCCCGGTCGAATTCCCATCTACCGCAAGGCAAACTTAACAACAAAGGACTGACCCATGCAGCAAACTATCATCGAAAAGTTCATTTCCGATAGCCGTCGTTACTTCAATCAGTAACCCTTTACTCGACAAGACAAACCACATCCCGTCCGGCCTGTTTCGCTTGGTACATGGCTGAGTCGGCACGCTGCGACAGTTCCATTTCAGTGCGCCCGTGGTCCGGATAGATGGCTACGCCGATACTGCTCGAAATCACCAGTTCGTGGGTTTCCACCACGAAGACCTTGTTCAAGGTTTGACGGATACTGTTGCCCACATCAAGCGCGTGCTCTGCCGAGTCGATCCGGCGCAGCAGCACAACAAACTCGTCGCCGCCGATGCGGGCCACCGTATCTGATTGACGAACCCGTTCGCTGATGCGACTGGCAACCTGCCGCAGCAGGGCATCGCCGATGGCATGTCCATACGTGTCGTTGACCGGCTTGAACTTGTCGAGATCCAGGTAGAGCAGGGCAAGCCGGTTTTTGTCCCGCTGTGCGGCGGCAAGCGCCTGTGACAAGCGGTCTGCAAACAGGCTGCGGTTGGCTAGTCCGGTCAGCGCGTCGTGCTGGGCCAGATCGCGCTGCCGCTGCTCACTTTGCATCAGACGCTCATTGGCTGCTTCCAGTTCGGCGGTACGCAATGCCACACGTTCCTCGAGCTTGCGCTCGGATTCCTGCAAATGTTCGATGCTCGCCTGTTTCGCCGCAAGGGCTTCAGCCTGTGCCGCTTCCCGTGCCCGTCGTTCATCCTGTATCCGGTTAGCCAGGGCGAATGACAACAGCAGCATGGCGATGACCGAGCCGAACTGCAGTCCATGGATGGTGATGAAGTTGGACGGCAGAACGCCGAAATTGCGTAGGGAGAAGATGGTTCCGAAGAACAGGAATACCGACCAGGCGAACAGGAATAGACGCGCCTGGTCTACTTTCCGCTGGATGCAGTAGACGCCGGCAGCTACCGGCAGAACACAGGCAGCCACCGTCGCTGCCGTCAGCATCTTGCCGCCCAGCATATAAAAGAACGGGAAGGTCAGTGCGGTGACCGAAGCAAACCCGGCGGTCGCCCGCAAGAGACGATCCAGCAGCGGCGACACCTGTGAGGTGCCGAGGAAACTGCGGGTGAATTGGGCTAGACCATAGGCGCACAGACAGTAACCGAGAGGGAACGCCAGATTGCCGAACATCGGCCAGTCGGTCCAGACGTACTGATAGCCCAGCCCGCTGAATCCCGCCACGCCCAGGGCCAGGCCGCACAGCAGGAGGATGTAATGAAAATAGGCGCGGTCACGGATGACAAAGCCGATCAGGGCATTGAATATCATCAAGGCAAGCAGGGCTCCAAAATAGGTTGCCATCGCGGCGTAGCTGTTGCGACTGGCCTCTGCAAACGCTTCCGGCGTCCACAGCGCCAACGGCGCCGACAGCGTGCCCTCGGACTGTAGTCGGAGCAAGATCAGGCCATCGCCGTCCCGAGGGGCCGGGTCGGCATAAAACGCAAAGTTTCGATGTGCGATCTGCCGCTCGGCAAACGGCAGGAGATCACCCGCGATAACGGGAGTCGAGCTACCGGGTGCATAGAAGTCGATCCGGTCCAGCGTGGGAAATCCGACCTCGATGATCCGGCGCTTGTCCGTTTCATCGGCCGCGTCGGCCGGGACCCGCACCCCGATCCACCAAACAGAGCGCGTATAGCCGAGCGAGATCCCCTCATTTCGTGCCGGGACGGCCTTTCCCGTCGCGAAACGTCGGCGGACATCAACGACATCCAATTCGCCAGCCGGATCTTCCAGCAGCCGGGCATAGGGCGCAAGGTCGACACGCCCGCCGGAGGTCTCGGGAGATGGTGCGACCGAGAATGCCCCGAGTGGTTGCACCAGCAGTAGGGACAGGAAGAGGAAAATCCAGCGAACGATCAGCGATGGCATCGTTGGGATGTGTCAAGAAGACTTCGGGAATGGCGTGACGGGCGTAGAAGTCCAGTTTTACGCCGCGGTCGAACCCACACGCTGACGCGGTGGCGTGCCTGGGCCATCAGTTCGTTCATGTTTTCCATGCCGGCTGCTCCATGCGAAATGCTTGGCGGCGATCATAGCGCAGATCGTAGCGAGGAATCGAAAAGCTCAGGCAAGCGTCTTGAGCGCGCGCGTGGCGGCCCAGTTGGCGACGTGCGTCGCGCCATGATCCTTGAGGACGCGGGCGATGGCGTCGAGCGTGGCGCCGGTGGTCATGACGTCATCGACGACGATCACGGCGAGGCCGGACAGGTCGCGGCTGCAGGCGAAGGCATGCCTGACGTTGGCGCCGCGGCTGCGCCAGGGCAGGCGGCTTTGCGGCAGGGTTTCCCGGGTGCGGGTGAGGCTGGCGCTGTCGATGGGGAGTGCCAGCGCGCGCGCCAAGGGGCGGGCGATTTCCAGCGCCTGATTGAAGCCGCGTTCTTTCAGTCGCTTGGCCGACAAGGGCACGGGGAGGATCAATGCGCCGTCAGGGTGCGGGCCAGCGAGCATGCAGCGGGCGAAGAACTCGGCGCTGGCGAGACGGCTCCGGTACTTCAGTTGTTGCACCAGTGCGTCGACCGGAAAGCCGTAGCGCAGCGGAGCGCAGGTGGCGTCGTAGGCCGGCGGGTGGGCGAGGCAGGCGCCGCAGGCGGCCGCGGGGGCGCCGAGCGGCACGGCGCAGATCGGGCAGAGGGGCGCGCCAAGGCGCGGCAAGTCGCTAGCGCATCCGGCGCACAGGATGTCGGGCGCGGCCGCGCCGCACAGCAGGCAGGCGCGCGGCAGCAGGGCCGACAAACAGGCGTCGAGCAGGGTAGATAGACGCGACATCGCGGGATAATGCGGGGATGAGTTCGAGAACGGATTTTTCCTTTGCGGCGGCATCCTACGACAGTGCGGCGGTACTGGCGCGCGAGGTTGGCCAGCGCATGGCCGAACGGCTCGACTGCGTCAAGCTGTCCCCGCGGCGCTGGGCCGACGTCGGTTGCGCCACGGGGGACGGGGTGCGGGCCTTGCAGCAGCGCTATCCGGGGGCGTTGCCGCTGGCGGTGGATTTTGCCTTGCCCATGCTGGCGGCGGTGCAGTCGCGCTGCGGTTGGTGGGAGCGCCTGCGCGGCAAAGCTCCGCAGTGTGTGAATGCCGATGTGCGTGCGCTGCCCGTCGCGGCGAACAGCCTCGATCTGGTCTGGTCCAACCTGATGCTGCACTGGCTGCCGGCGCCCGCTCCCTTGCAAGCAGCCATCGCCGAGTTGCACCGGGTGCTGCAGGTGGGCGGCTTGCTGCACTTCGCTTTGCTCGGCCCGGATACCCTCAAGGAGTTGCGCGCCGCAGCCGCTAAAGTCGGCGCTGGCTGGACGGCACCCGCCTTCCTTGACATGCACGATATTGGCGACATGCTGGTGGCGGCGGGTTTTGGCGACCCGGTGATGGAGATGGAAATGCTCACGCTGACCTACCGCACGCCGCGCGCTTTCCTCGCCGACCAGCGTCGTCTCGGGGTGCGCGACGGTTTGCTGGGAAGCCAGACCTGGCGCACCTGGCGGCGGATTTTTTCAGCCTGGGAACGCGACGAGGGCGTGTTGCCGGCGCGCTTCGAAATCGTCTATGGCCATGCCTGGAAGCTCGCGCCACGCGCCCTGCCCGATGGGCGGGCGGTGATGCGTTTCCAGCGCTTCAACGCTGCGGCATGATCGGGATGATGCGTTTTCCGCCCCGGCCCTGGTACTTGCCGGCCAGCTGTTCGCGCCGTTCCACCTCGCGCCACCAGGCGCGCAAACCGAGCAGCACGAAGAGGATGGCGGCGTAGAGCAGCGGCTGAGAGAGGTCGGCCTTGACCAGCCAGCCGTAGTGCAGCACGGCGAAAATGGCGATGGCGTAGACGCTGCGATGCAGTGCCTGCCAACGTCGTCCGCCCAGTCGCCGGATGGCCCAGTGGTTCGAGGTGGCGGCGAGCGGCAGCAGCAGCACGAAGGCTGCCATGCCGATGGTGATAAAGGGACGTTCGAGGATGTCGCGGGCGATCTCGCTCCAGGCGAAGAACTGGTCGAACCACAGATAGCTGACCAGATGCAGCAGGGCGTAGAAGAAGGCGAACAGGCCGAGCATGCGTCTCAGCCGCAGGGCGGCATGCCAGCCGAACAGCTTGCGCAAGGGCGTCATGGCCAGCGTGATGAGCAGGAAGTTCAGCGCCCAGGTGCCCAACCCGCGCGTCACCGCCTCGATGGGATTCGCGCCCAGCGTGTCGTGCCACGCCCCCCAGCCGTAGTAGGCGAGAGGTAATAGGGAGAGTCCGAAGACCAGGGTTTTTAAGGCGATTAGCATTGTGAGCTTGTAGTTCCAGGCAACGGCAAAGCAGTGTAATCGAGTTCGATCGGCGTATCGAAGGGCTGCAGATCGTACGTGCGGTGAATACGCAAGAGTTTCCATCGGCGTTTGACGTTTTCGCGTGCGAGATCGGCGATTGACAGGGGCTGCCAAGGGAGCAGATACTCCCGACTCGCGCTTTGAATTTCCCGTCCTTTTCCCGCGCGTACAGGAGGAGCCCAGCCATGCAACTGATCAGCAGCAGCTTTACCGATGGCCAACGCATTCCCGGCGAATGTGCTTTTTGCATCCCTGCGGCTGCCAGCCGCGTCTGCCTTGGCAGCAACCGAAACCCGCCACTGGCTTGGCGGGACATCCCTGCCGGGACGCGCTCCTTCGCTCTGATCTGTCACGACCCGGACGTGCCGAGCTGCGGTGACGATGTCAATCAGGAAGGCCGCAGCGTACCGGCCAGTCTGCCGCGTGTCGACTTCTTCCACTGGGTGCTGATCGACCTGCCGGCCAGCAAGCAGGACATTGCAGCGGGCGAATTCGCCAACGGCGTCGTGCCGCGCGGCAAGCCGGGGCCGGCGGCTGCCGCTGGCGCGCGCCAAGGCATCAACGACTACACCCACTGGTTTGCCAGCGACCTCGACATGAGCGGTGATTACTACGGCTACGACGGCCCCTGCCCGCCCTGGAATGACGAACTGCGCCACCGCTACATCTTCACCGTGTTTGCCCTCGACATCGAGCGTCTGCCGCTCGAAGGCAAATTTACCGGCGCACAGGTGCGGGCGGCATTACAAGGGCACATCCTCGCTCAGGCCTGTCTGACCGGCGTCTATACGCTCAACCCCGCGGTCTCGCTATAAACAAAGCCGTCACAAAATCGTCTAGCCGCGAGTTGGCGCCAAGATGTTCAAGTAATGACGACGCAGCGGGAGTGGTCGTGACAACCGAGGATGGGTTTCTCGGCCGCCCCTGTCTGTTATTGAGTGCGCAGCACGCTATGCAGGTCTTCCAGCCGGTTGACGATGACGTCCTTGGTTGCCAGGAGTTCGTCAAGCTTTGGTCGGGCAGCCTCCAGGTCTCCCGCATCGCGATACTGCACCAGCGTCTTCGCAAGTTCATGAACGTGCCGATGCAGGCCATCCACCTCGATGAAAGCCTGTAAATGCCCATACTGTTGCTGGCCGGGGCCGGCATACCATTGTCCGAAACGGCAAGCCCTGTGATCGTCAATCCCATCCGGCAACTCGATTTCCGGATTGTCCAGGGCCTTCGCCAATCGTTGCACCCATTTGAGATGGTCGTACTCGGCTAATACCAATGGCAGGTGACTACGATCCCAGTCTGAAGCCGCCCAATGCTGCCAGGCCGGGTCGGGACGGAAATCGGTGCACCATGCCAGCACCTTTTCGGCCGGCATCGGGCGCGCCAGGAAGTAGCCCTGCACCACATCACAACCGATCCGCATCAGTACGATGCCGTGTTCGCGTGTCTCGACTCCTTCGGCCACGATGTTCATACGGAATACCGAGGCGAGACCGATTACCCCCTCGACCAGCGCCAGATCTTCTGGGTCCTCCAACATGTCGCGGATGAAGGTCTGGTCAATTTTGAGCTCGCGTGCCGGCAAGCGCTTCAGATAAGTCAGGGTCGAATAGCCCGTGCCAAAATCGTCGAGCGCGCAATCGACGCCCATCTCCTGGCAGGCCAGCAACACGGTCCGGACATTCTCGACATCGTCCAGTGCAGTGCTTTCGAGCACTTCGATTTCCAGAAGGCGCGGCGGCACATCCGGGTACTGGGCCAGGATGCTGCGCAGGCGCATCACGAAGTCGATATGCTGGAACTGGCGTGCGGCGATATTGACGCTCACCCGCATTTCCAGGCCGGCGGCCAGCCAGCGAGCAATCTGGGCCAGGGCTTCATTGATCACCCACTCGCCAAGATCGACGATCAGTGGCGAGTTTTCGACATGGGGCAGAAAGTCGCCGGGCGGCACCAGACCTTGCTCGGGATGCTGCCAGCGAATCAGCGCCTCCAGGCCGACAATCCGGCCGGTGCGCAGATTGACCTTGGGCTGGAAATAGAGACGCAGCTCGCCGTGCTGCAAGCCCTCACGAACCCGACTCAGTATGCCGCTGATTCTCTGGTTGTTCGTTTCGTCCGCGGTATCGTACATATGCCATTTGTTGCGTCCCTGGCTCTTGGCGATGTACATCGCCTGGTCGGCATGTCGCAGCAGGGTATCGGTATCCGATTCGTCGAATGGATGGACGGTAACGCCAATGCTGGCGGAGACGGAGATTTTGCCTTCATCGAGAAAAATCGGTTTCCTGAGCGTGTCGAGGATGCGATCGAGCGCCAGCTCGATTTCGCTCATGTTGGCAAACTCGGCCAGTAGCATGACAAACTCGTCGCCGCCGATGCGCGCCACGGCGTCGGTTGCACGAATCACATGGCGCAAGCGCTGGGCAATTTCGACCAGCACCCGGTCGCCCATTTCATGCCCGTAGGTATCGTTAATCGGTTTGAAACCATCGAGATCGACGAAGCAAACCGCGACAAGACGCGAGTGAATTCGCGCTGTATTGAGTACCTGATGCAGTTTGACCGACAGGCCAATGCGATTGGGCAAGCCGGTCAGCGCATCGTGCGTCGCCATGTCTTCAAGCCGTTCTTCGGCCAGTTTTTGGTGACTGATGTCGTTGAACAGACCTACGTAATGGCTGACCGCGCCGGCCGCATCGCGTACCGCATTGATGGCCAGGCTTTCGGCGTACACCTCGCCATCCTTGCGCCGATTCCAGAGTTCTCCGCGCCACTGGCCACTTTGGTTGAGGGACTGCCACATGTCGCGATAGAAGGTCGGGCCATTCAGGCCCGATTGCAACTGGCGCGGAGTAGCGCCAATGGACTCCTCGGCACTAAAGCCGGTCAGGCGGGAAAAGGCAGGATTGACCTTGACGATGCGGGTTTGCGCATCCGTAACCATAATCCCCTCGGAAGCATTCTCGAAAACCGCCTCGATCAAGCGCAAATCGGCCTCGCTCCGCTTCCAGTCCGTCAGATCACGCAAGGTTTCGACCACGGCGATGATGTTTCCGTCTGCATCGCGGATCGGCCCGGCATCTATCGATAAATACAGCTCGACGCCGCGCAAGGGCATGCCGCACCAGTTTTCTGCATGCAAGCCGCCATACAGCAGACAGGAACCATCCGTTGCGGCATAGAGTTCGGCCACTCGTTCGGTCTCGTCGTTAAGAATCAGGTCGGCCAGGCAAGGACGGGGCTGCGGGTAGAAACCACGCCAGTGATCGGTTGTCCCCACCACCTCTGCCGCCGGCATTCCCGTGAGCAATTCGCAAGCACGGTTCCAGACCAGTACCTGCCCCGTTGCGTCGATGACAAACGTCGGCACGACCAACTGGCGGACCAGTTCATCGTACGGAATATGCGGACGTAGCAATGCTGACATGCTCCCCTCGTACATCAAAGACTCTGCGTAAAGCGACGTAACAACCCGGTTCGTCGCATTGTTATGGCGGGCGAGCATACTGCAATAGGTGCGCAGGGACTATGCGCAGTGCACCATTTTTACCGGCTGGGTCGGCGGAAGCGGAATGCTTCCTTATCAGAAGTGCTTGCGCAAATCCATGCCGGCGTACAGGCTGGCGACCTGTTCGGCGTAGCCGTTGAAGAGCAGGGTATCGCGCTTGAGGAACTCGCCGATGCGGCGCTCTTTCGCCTGGCTCCAGCGCGGGTGCGGCACTTCGGGATTCACATTCGAGTAGAAGCCGTATTCGCGCGGGGCGGCTTTCATCCAGGCGGTGCGCGGTTCGTGTTCGACAAAACGCAGGGTGGCAATCGATTTTGCGCTCTTGAAGCCGTATTTCCACGGTACGGCAATGCGCAGCGGGGCGCCGTTTTCCTTGGGCAGGATGTCGCCGTAGAGGCCGAGCGCGAGCAGCGTGAGCGGGTGACGCGCTTCGTCGAGCCGCAGGCCTTCCACGTAGGGCCAGTCGATTGCCCGACTTCGTGTTCCGGGCATGTTCTCAGTTTGCAGCGCGGTGACGAATTCAACGTATTTCGCGCTGCCCAGCGGCTCGACTTGCTTGAGCAGAACATCGAGGGGGAAACCGAGCCAGGGAATCACCATGCTCCAGCCCTCGACGCAGCGCAATCGATAGATGCGTTCCTCGATGGGGGCCAGCTTGAGAATGGATTCGATATCGAGCGTGACCGGTTTTTTCACCAAGCCTTCGATGCTGATTGTCCAGGGGCGGGTCCTGAGCTTGTGGGCGTGTCGCGCCGGGTCTTCCTTGTCCGCGCCAAATTCGTAGAAGTTGCTGTAACCGGTGATGTGCTTGAGCGGGGTTTGGGCTTCGCTGCTGGAAAAGCTGCTGCTGCGCGCCCCGGCGCCAAGGCTGGGGGCAGCGGCGAAACTCGGCGCTGGCAGGACGGCTCCGGCCAATCCCAGACCGGTGGTCAGGCCGATGCCCAGGTCGATGGATCGGGTAAGGAACTCGCGACGGCGCGCGTATACCTCGGGAGGCGTGATTTCGGAGGGGGCAGGATGTTTAGGCATGGGTATGGGTCGAACAGCGACGAGATATCTTACAAGCTCGTCCAGTAATACATCCGCTCGAGCGATAAAAGGGTCATCGCGATGCTGCTCGTAAGACTGCCGAATGGATAAACGAGGTATGCTCCATGGCTCAGCTATTACTGACGCAGCGAGCGTCCCTCTGATGCCGTCGAACCTGTTCCGCCACGCGGTTTTCGAGATTTCCGTCGCCGACCCTTTCGCCTTGCCGCAAGCGGGGGGGGCGGAAATCGCTTTTGCCGGCCGCTCGAATGCGGGGAAATCTTCTGCAATCAATACCCTGGCAGGGCATACCCGGCTTGCCTACGTATCGAAAACGCCGGGGCGCACGCAACTGATCAACGTGTTCCGGCTCAAATGCGGCGCGGCGATGGTTGATCTGCCCGGCTACGGGTATGCCGAAGTGCCGGAGGCGGTACGCCGCCAATGGCAGCGTTTGCTGGAACACTATTTGACGCGGCGCGCGGCGCTGGTCGGCCTGGTGCTGATCATGGATGCCCGGCGCCCCTTCACCGAGCTTGATCGCCGGATGATTGGCTGGTTCGGCGCGACGGGAAAGCCGATTCACTGCCTGCTGACCAAGGCCGACAAGCTGACCCGGCAAGAGCAGGCCAAAACCTTGGCCGCCGTGTGCCGTCAGGCCAGCGCCGACTTCCCGCAGGCGCCGATGACGGCCCAGTTGTTTTCCAGCCTGAAGAAATCCGGAATCGAGGAAGCCGAGCGGATAATTGGTGGTTGGCTG
>CAZAWN010000077.1:0-12366 GCA_964488825.1 uncultured Methyloversatilis sp.
AGTTCGAAACCGACGCCGACACTCAGCGGACGGGGATCGAGCGCGGCGAGCGTGCGGTCGAAATAGCCACCGCCGTAGCCGAGGCGGTAGCCGGCCGCATCGAAAGCCACCAACGGGATGAGTAGTACGTCCGGTGGCGGGGCGGGCAGCGTGTCGGGAATCGGGATGCCATAGGGGTCGACGGTCATCGGCGCGTCGGGTTGCCAGGTGCGAAATGCCAGCGGGGCAGCGAGGCGCTCAACGACCGGCATGGCAGCGTGCCAGCCTTGGGCGAGAAGCTGCGTAATCGCGGGATGGCAATCGACCTCGGCACGGATGGGCCAGCAGAAGGCGAGCGTGCCGGGCGTCAGCGGTAACAGCAGATCGAGCAGATGGCGTGCAATGGCGTCACTGGCGGCCTGGCGGGCGTCCGCCGGAAGCGCCTGGCGCGCGGCGATCATGGCGCGGCGCAGCGTGTTGCGGTCGAAGGGGCGATCAATGGCGGGAATGGTGGGCTGATCGGTCATGGCGGGCATTCGTTCCTATGCTAATCTCAATTGACGCTAACCTTGATCCGAAATCGCATGAAACGCCTGCTCCTTCTTTCTCTCCTGATAATCACCGCTCCGTCCTGGGCGCAAGTGAGTGTTCCGGATGCCTTCCTGGCTGCGCGTGACGCTTTCGCCAAGGGCGACCGCGCCAAGTTGGCCCGCGCGACGGAGTCTCTTGGCGCCCACCCTCTCGCGCCCTGGGCCGAGCATTTTCGCTTGAATCTGCAACTGCGCAACGGCTCGGACGTGGGCGTGGCCGGGTTTGTCGAGCAGTACGCCAACACCTGGGTGGGCGAGAAACTGCGCGGCGAATGGTTGAAATGGCTGATCGACCGGCAGGACTGGAGCCGGGCGCGTGAGCAGTTCACGCGTTTGCCGCGGCCCGATGCCGAAGCAGTCTGCCGCGGTCTCGAAGCCCGGCTGAAGCTGGGCGAACCGGAAGCGACCCATGAGGCCCGCAGCCTGCTGGTTTCCTCCCAACCGCTGGCGGCCAGTTGCTTTGCGCCGCTCGCTCATCTGGCCGCCAGCGGTCAGGCTTCTTCTGCCGATGTCTGGGAGCGCCTGCGCCGATTGTGGGCGACGGGCAAGATGAAGGAAGCACGCAGCGTAGCGGCTTGGCTGCCTGCCGCAGAAACCCCCAAGGCGGTGGATGCCGTGGTGGAACATCCAGCCCGTTATCTGGCAAAGCTGCCGGAGCATTTTTCCGACAGTCGGCGCGGACGCGAACTGGCCGGGTTGGCGGTGTTGCGCATGGCGCGCGCCGACACGCGTGTTGCGGCTGCGCGCTGGCAGGAGATCGAAGCGCGCATTCCCGATGAAGAGCGCGGCTTCATCTGGGGGTGGTTGGCGCGTGCTGCCGCCCAATCTCACCTGTCCGAAGCGGTCGGCTGGTTCGATACGGCGGAAAAACTTGGTGCGACCTTCGACGAGGAACAGCACGCCTGGCGCATTCGCGCCGCCTTGCGCGCTGGCGACTGGCTTGCCGTAATGCGTGCTATCGCTGTACTACCCGAACCGCTCGCCAGTCAGCCGGAGTGGATCTACTGGCGCGGCCGCGCGATTGCCGCGCTGGGCAAACCGGAGGACGCCCAGGCGTATTACCAGCGAATTTCCGGTCATGCGAATTTTTACGGGATTCTCGCCGCGGAAGCGCTTGGCCAGCCCCTGACGCTGCCGCCGCGCGCCGCGTCTGCCACGGCCGAGGAACGCCGTGCCGCCGAGGCGAATCTGGCGCTGGTGCGCGGTCTGGCGCTGATCAAGGCCGACCTGCGGCTCGATGGTCTGCGCGAATGGAACTGGGTGCTCAGCGGCATGGATGATCGCCAGCTGATCGCCGCCGCGGAGTTCGCCCAGCGCAACGACGTGATTGACCGCGCCATCAATACCGCCGACCGCACACGGGCGGAACACGATTACACGTTGCGTTATCCGACGCCGTTCCTCGATCAGGTGGCGCCGCGCGTGCGCGACGTCGAACTTGACCCGGCCTGGGTGTATGGCCTGATGCGACAGGAAAGCCGCTTCATCATGGATGCCAAGTCGAGCGCCGGCGCCAAGGGGCTGATGCAGTTGATGCCGGCGACAGCGAAATGGGTGGCAAAGAAGATCGGCATGGCGCACTATCATCCCGGCAAGGTCACTGACATGGATGTCAATGTGACGCTCGGCACGCATTACATGCGCATGGTGATGGACAGCCTCGACAAACATCCGGTGCTGGCTTCCGCGGCCTACAACGCCGGGCCGGGCCGGGCGCGCAAGTGGCGCGCGGAGACGCCGCTGGAAGGGGCGGTTTACGCCGAATCCATTCCCTTCAACGAAACGCGCGACTATGTCAAGAAAGTGATGGCGAACGCCATGTACTACAGCGCTGTGAAAGGGCTCGCCGGACCCTCGCTGACGGCGCGGCTCGGCATGATCCGTCCGCGCGGCTACGGCGATACCACCGCGGAGAATCTCCCATGAAGAATGCACTATTGATTGGCGGCACGGGTTTTCTCGGCAGCGCCGTTGCGTGCCGTCTGGCCAGCGCCGACTTTCGGTTAACCCTGCCGACGCGTCGCCGCGAGCGCGCCAAGCAACTCACGGTACTGCCCTCGGCGAGCGTGATCGACGCCGATGTGCATGACGAGGCCACTCTGACGCGCCTGATGGCGGGGCAGGATCTGGTCATCAGCCTGGTGGGCGTCCTCAAGGGCGATTTTCTGCGCACACATGTTGAGCTGCCCGGCAAGATCGCCCGCGCAGCAGCAGCGGCTGGCGTGCCGCGCCTGATCCATGTTTCCGCCCTGGCCGCCGCCGCCGATGCGCCTTCCAACTATCTGCGCAGCAAGGCGGCCGGCGAAGCGGCCGTGCTGAAGGCCTATCCGGCGGCAACCCTCTTCCAGCCCTCGGTGATCTTTGGCCGGGGCGATTCCTTCCTCACGCTCTTTGCCGGCCTGCTGGCGTTGGCGCCGGTGGTCCCGCTCGCCTGTCCCGGCGCACGTTTCCAGCCAATATGGGTCGAAGATGTCGCTGCCGCCATTGTCGCCAGCCTCGATCACCCGGAAAGCGAAGGCCGCATCTATCCGCTCTGCGGCCCGCGCGAATACACGCTGAAAGAGCTGGTCGCCTACACCGGCCAACTCAGCGGCCATCCGCGGCCGATACTCGGGCTGCCGCTGGGCTTGTCCTATGCGCAAGCCTTTCTGATGGAGTTCGTGCCTGGCGGACCGATGACACGCGACAACGTGCGCTCGATGCTGACGCCCAACGTCTGTCCCGCCGGCTGTCGCTTGCCCTTCGGTCTGACGGCCGCACCGCTGGAGGCGGTGGCGCCCGGCTATCTCGCGACAGGATGAAGATCTACTGCGTCGGCGGTGCGGTGCGCGATGCGCTGCTTGGGCTGCCGGTGCAGGATCGCGACTGGGTGGTGGTGGGCGCCACTCCGGATCATATGCTCGCACAGGGCTTCAAGCCGGTCGGCCGCGACTTCCCCGTCTTCCTCCATCCGCGCACCCATGAGGAATATGCGCTGGCACGTACCGAGCGGAAGACGGCGCCTGGCTATGCCGGCTTTGTCTTCCATGCCGCCGCCGATGTCACGTTGGAAGACGATCTTGCGCGTCGCGACCTGACCATCAATGCCATTGCGCAGGATGCTGCGGGCGTCTTCATCGACCCCTACGGCGGCCGCGCCGATCTGGCGACCAAAGTGTTTCGCCATGTTTCCCCGGCCTTCGCTGAAGACCCCGTGCGTATCCTGCGCCTGGCGCGCTTTGCCGCACGTTTCAGCGACTTCTCCGTGGCGCCGGAAACTTTGGCTCTGATGCGGACGATGGTCGCCAACGGCGAGGTCGATGCGCTGGTCCCGGAGCGCGTCTGGCAGGAACTGGCGCGCGGACTGATGGAGGCAAAGCCTTCGCGGATGTTCGACTGCTTGCGCGCCTGTGGGGCCTTGCAGAAACTGCTGCCTGAAGTTGATCGTTTATGGGGTGTCCCTCAGCGCGCGGATTACCACCCGGAAATCGACACCGGCGTGCATGTGATGATGGTGATTGATAGGGCGGCGCGGCTCGGCCTGTCGCTGCCGGCGCGCTTCGCGGCCTTGACCCACGATTTGGGCAAGGGCGCAACACCCGCCGCCATCCTGCCGCGCCATATCGGCCATGAGTTAAAGAGCGCCACCCTGATCGAACCGCTGTGCACGCGCTTGCGGGTGCCGGCCGAGTGCCGCGACGTGGCGCGACTCGTCGCACGCTTTCACGGCGACATGCACAAGGTCGATCAGTTACGGCCCGAGACGAAACTCAAGATTCTCGAACGCTGCGATGCACTGCGTCGCCCGGCGCGGTTCGCGGAAGTGCTTGGCGCCTGTGAGGCCGACTATCGCGGGCGACTGGGCTGGGAAGACAGGGAATATGCAGCGGCCGTTGCCTGGCGGCAGGCGCTCGCCGCCGTGCAGGCGGTCGATGCCGGTGAAATCGCAAGAGCTTGTACTGCTCCGGAGCAGATACCGGAGCGGATTCGCGCTACCCGCGTGGCCGCCTTGAAGGCTCCTGCCGAGAAGGAGTAGGTCGATGTTGAGTGAACGCCAGAAACAATGGGGAGTGGATCAGTGGGCCGCCTTTCTGACCACCCAGACCCTGCCCTGCATGGCCCGCAGCAAGATGGCCCTGCGCGCCTTCGAAGAGGAAGAGGGCGACGAGCTGTCGGCCGCCGACCTGTCCGTGCTGGCTTTGGGCGATCCCTACCTGTGTCTGCGACTGTTGCGCGAAGCGGAGAGCCGGCGCAGCCATCGCCTTGGACACGACACGACCACCGCGCTGGGCGCGGTGATGCAATTGGGCGTAAGAACCTTCCGCAATCTGCTGCTTGGCAGCCCGGAAACCGACGACCAGCGACTGGGCTTGCTGGCCTGCTCCGCCAGGGCAGTACTCGCCAGCCAGATCGCCCGGATGTGGGGGCGTGCGCGCGGCGATATCGCGCCGGACGAAGTCGCCATGGCGGCCTTGCTGGCAGAAATTGGCGAGCTGTTGCTTTGGCACTACGCCCCTGAGTTGCCTGAAGCGGCGCTGCATCTCCTGCACAGCGGGCAAGCGTCGCGTTCCGCCATGGCGCAGGAGCAAGCCTGCGGTTTCCGTTTCCGCGAACTGTCGCTCAAATGCGCTACCGTATGGGCCCTGCCGCCCTTGTTGATCCAGTTGATTCGCGGCATGGACAACGTGCGCGCCAACCTGTGCAAGTTATACCTTGACACTGCCCGCCATTTAGCAACTGCCGCTGACGATCCAGCCCTGCCCGACGATCTGGCAGCGGCCAGGCGCCTGATTCCTCATGCCAGTCTCGACTGGCTCGCCAGCCACATGAATGGCCTCGATGAAGAAAAACAGGCGCGCCTGATCGAATCGGCGCAATGGATACTTGATTGCGACAACGGTCAACCAGAGGATGGTTTCTCCGGATAGATATCTTCGCAGGAAGAGAAGACTCTAAATTCTGGTCAGACGTTGAACAGGAAGTTGAGCACGTCGCCATCCTTGACGACATACTCCTTGCCTTCGGCGCGCATCTTGCCGGCCTCCTTGGCGCCATGTTCGCCGCCGCAGGCGATGAAGTCATCGTAAGCGATCGTCTGGGCGCGGATGAAGCCACGCTCGAAATCGGTGTGAATCACGCCGGCGGCCTGCGGTGCGGTATCGCCTTGATGGATCGTCCAGGCGCGCACTTCCTTGACTCCGGCGGTGAAATAAGTATGCAGGCCGAGCATGTGGTAACCGGCGCGGATCAGGCGGTTGAGACCGGGTTCGTGCAGCCCCATGTCGGCGAGGAAGACCTCCTTGTCGTCATCGGCCAGATCGGCAATTTCGGCCTCGATGGCGGCGCAGATCGCGACCACGTCGGCGTTTTCCTTGGCGGCGTGTGTGCGCACGGCATCAAGGTGCGGGTTGTTCTCAAAGCCGCCTTCCATGACGTTGGCAGCGTATAGCACCGGCTTTGCGGTGAGCAGGAAGAAGGGGCGCAGGTTGTTCCATTCCTCCTTCGAGAGGTCGAGCGCACGCACCGGCTTTGCCTGGTTGAGTTGCGCCACGCATTTGGTCAGCACATCGACAAGCAGTTTGGCTTCCTTGTCGCCGCCAGCCTTGGCCTGTTTCGAGTAACGCGTGAGCGCCTTCTCCACGGTGGCGAGATCGGCGAGACAGAGTTCAGTATCGATGACCTCGATGTCGGAGAGTGGGTCGACCTTGCCGGCCACATGCACGACGTTCTCGTCGGCGAAACAGCGCACCACATGCACGATGGCATCGGTCTCGCGGATGTTGGCGAGGAACTGGTTGCCAAGGCCTTCTCCCTTGCTGGCGCCGGCGACGAGGCCGGCGATGTCAACAAACTCGACCACCGCCGGCAGGATACGCTGCGGCTTGACGATTTCAGCCAGCTTGGCAAGGCGAGGATCGGGAACCTCCACAATGCCGACGTTGGGCTCGATCGTGCAGAAGGGGTAGTTTTCCGCTGCGATGCCGGATTTGGTGAGGGCGTTGAACAGGGTGGATTTGCCGACGTTGGGCAGGCCGACGATGCCGCATTTCAAACTCATGGGAGGCTTTCCTTGGTAGCTTCTTGTTTCGGTGGGGCGGGAGGCCGCGCATTGATTCTTTGCAGTGCTGTATTGAAATCGCTCTTCGCCAGCAGCGGCCAGGCTTGCAAGGCGCGCTCCAGCGCGGAGTCGATTTCACTCATTTCTTCCTTGCGCGGCGGCTTGAGGACGTAATTGATGACCTCGTTTCGGTCGCCCGGATGGCCGATGCCGACGCGCAAACGCCAGTAGTCTTGGGTCCCCAAATGACTGGTGATGTCCTTGAGACCGTTATGGCCACCCAACCCGCCACCGAACTTGAGGCGCAGTTGGCCGGGAGGAATGTCCAGTTCGTCGTGCACGACAAGCATTTCCGCCGCTGCAATGCGGTAAAAGTGCGTGAGGGCTTGCACCGCCTGGCCGGATCGATTCATAAAGGTCTGTGGCATCAGCAGCCAGAAGTCGGCGCTGGCGAGACGGCACTTGGCGACGAGACCGTGGTAGCGGGACTCGCGAGAGAAGCCAACACCGAGTTCCCGCGCCAGGCGCTCACAAAACCAAAACCCGGCGTTGTGCCGGGTTTCGGAATAGTCGGGCCCCGGATTACCGAGGCCGACAACCAGCCTGAGAGGCGCTTGCAATTACTTCTTCTCAGCCGGCTTTTTCTCGGTAATGACCTGGGTTTCGACCGGCGCAGTATCCAGCGCTTCGTCGGAGGAGGCGCCTGCACCACGCACCACGACAGCGGCTACCACCCCATCGCCCTCGCCGTGATGAACAGCTTCCACGCCAGCCGGAAGCTTGAGCTCGGACACATGCAGCGGATGGCTGCCGTCGAGGTCCTTGAGGTCGACTTCGATAAATTCGGGGAGATCTTTCGGCAGGCACTTCACGTCGAGTTCGGTCATGACGTGCTGGATCATTCCGCCGCGCAGCTTGACGGCCGGGGAAATGTCGGCATTGACGAAGTGCAGCGGCACCTTCTGGTGGATCGCATGCGTGGCATCGATACGCTGGAAATCGACATGCTTGATCTGCAGCTTGTAAGCGTGCATCTGGACATCGCGCAGCAAGCACATTTGCTTGGCGCCGGAGATGTTCATGTTGATGACTGAAGCATGGAAGGCTTCTTTGCGCAAGGCCTGATAGAGCTCGTTGTGGTCGAATTCGACCATTTCCGGGGCGGCGCCTGCGCCGTAAAGAATACCGGGAACACGTCCAGCGCGACGCAGGCGGCGGCTCGCACTCGATCCCTGCTGTTCGCGCTGGGTGGCGTTGATTTCGAATTGCATGGTGATGACTCCAAAGAAAAACCTGCCCGCGACCAGGCAGGGGTTAAGAAAAGGGTTATTCCATGAACAACGAGGAAACGGATTCTTCGTTGCTGATGCGGATGATGGTTTCGGCCAGCAGGCCGGAGATCGACACGACGCGGATCTTCTCGCAGGCGAGCGCCTCCTCGCGCAGCGGAATAGTGTCGGTAATTACCAGTTCATCGAGGTCGGATTCGGCGATGCGCGGAATGGCGCTGCCCGACAGAACCGGGTGGGTACAGTAGGCCATGACTTTCTTGGCGCCATGTTCCTTGAGTGCGCGGGCGGCCTTGACGAGCGTTCCGGCGGTATCAACGATGTCGTCCATGATCACGCAACTGCGCCCCTCGACATCGCCAATGATGTGCATGACTTCGGAAACATTGGCGCGCGGACGACGCTTGTCGATGATCGCCAGATCTGTTTCAAGGCGTTTGGCCGCAGCGCGAGCGCGCAGCACACCGCCGACATCGGGAGAAACGACCATCAGGTCGTCATGGCGTTGCTTCCAGATGTCTCCGAGCAGGATCGGGGTGGCATAGATGTTATCGACCGGGATATCGAAAAAACCCTGAATCTGGTCGGCGTGCAAATCGACTGTCAGCACACGCTGCACACCGACGGCCTGCAACATGTTGGCGACCACCTTGGCAGCGATCGGCACGCGCGCCGAGCGCGGACGGCGATCCTGGCGGGCGTAGCCGTAGTAGGGGACGGCTGCGGTGATACGTCCTGCAGAAGCGCGCTTCAGCGCGTCGGCGAGGATCACCAGTTCCATCAAGTTGTCGTTGGCCGGTGCGCAGGTGGGTTGAAGGATGAAGACATCCTTGCCGCGTACATTTTCCAGCAGTTCCACGCTGCTTTCGCCATCAGAAAACCGCCCAACTGTAGCGCGTCCAACTGAAATACTGAGACGCTTGGCAACGTCGGAAGCCAACTTCGGGTTGGCGTTGCCGGTAAAGACCATCAGACTGTCGTAGGCCATGGCGTCCCTAAGTACTAAACGGTCAGCGTATGGGTCTGCCCGCGATGTTCTGGCTGGGGAGGAAGGATTCGAACCCTCGCATGCCGGAATCAAAATCCGGTGCCTTTACCAACTTGGCGACTCCCCAAATCTAGCCGCAATCAAGTTTGATGCGGTGCGAAAGGACGCGAATTTTGCTTGTTTTACAGCTCCGTGTCAATGCCTGTTGAGGCCAGTTCACAAGTCCTTGTCCCCACCGTATGATCCACCGGCGTTGGTAAGGCATTTCCCGATGCCCGCCCATTTCTCTCTGTTGGTTAAATATGCATGGTGACGATGAAGAACAAGGCTATTCAGCCTGCGATTACTGTATCCATCGTATTGTTTCGTCCCGATATGGCAGCTTTGGAACGTCTGCTCTGTTCCATTCAACCCGCGTTAAAAGGCAATAGCAGTGGAGATGCCCTCGCTTTCCCCGCCGAAGTTGTACTCATTGACCATTCGGATGCTTCGCTTTCTGCTGAATGCTTGGCGCGTCTGCGCACACAAACCGATCACGCCCTGGCAATTCGATACTTCCATACAAAAGCAAATCCAGGATTTGGGGCGGGGCATAACCGCGCCTTTGAAGACGTAAGCTCTTCTCGCTACTTCCTCGTTACCAACCCCGATTTGGAGTTCTTGCCTGGAAGTCTGGCTTGCGCTGTTCAGTATCTCGACAGCAACCCTGATATCGGACTTCTTGCGCCCGCGCTTTGTGAACTACCAGCCCCCCTTCGGCCCGCCTGTTTTCGTTACCCCGACCTTCTGACACTCCTGTCCAGGCTAATTGGCGGTGCTTTGGCTGCAAAGCGCAGCTATCGGTATGAATGTCGCGACTGGGAACCGGCAACATTGCGTGCCAACCCCAGATTGGTGAGTGGTTGTTGCATGTTCTTCAGGTCCACGACGTATCAAAGCCTGGGCGGCTTCGATACCGGTTTCTTTCTATATTTCGAGGACTTTGATCTCTCGATGCGCGCCGCCAAGATCACGCACAGTGTCTATCACCCCGGGGTAGGCGTGAAGCATGCGGGAGGCGGGGCAGGACGAAAAGGGTGGCGGCATGCATTGATGTTCTTGTGCTCGGCACGCCGTTTTTTCGCCAAACATGGTTGGCGCTGGGTCTGAGAGGGTAAACCGGCAGATCAAGCCTTGATACCTGGAAAAACAATCGGCCCGGCTTTTCAGCACGGACCGACCGACACCCACCCAGCTACCAACCAATTACGAAACAGGTAAAAACACAACGGCGCTTAGCCTGTTTCGACTACGGCAGCATTCCCCTTTGAAAGCTGCAAACTACTTGATCAACTTCTCCAATACCTCGGCACGGATCACTTGGCCATCGAGCCCCGTCTGCTGCAAATTGCCGCCGTAGGAGAGGCTCAACAACTGCGAGTAGAACACTACGGGCATGTTGAACTTGGTACCCTGCTTCTTGTTGATCTCGGACTGGTACAACTCGACGTTCGCTTGGCACAACTGACAAGGCGTGGCGATGACCTGCGCGCCATGATCGTAGGCAGATTCGACAATGTCGCGAATCTGCTTGTAGGCCTTGTCAGGCTCGGAAAAAGCCAGTGCACCGCCGCAGCAGGTAACTTTCTGATCGTAGGGCACGGCTTCGGCACCAACCGTTTCGATCATCTTGTCGAGGTACTTCGGATTTTCAAAGGACTCGCCAGCGATGCCAAACGGACGGTTGGTCTGGCAACCAACGTATCCGGCGATCTTGACACCCTCCAGAGGGCGGACAACCTGCGCCTTCATGCCTTCGTAACCAATGTCCTCGATCAAGACTTCGGTCATGTGGCGCGGTTTGACGTTGCCCTGATAGGTCAGGCTGACTTCCTTGAGCGCCTCGTTGGCATCGGTCTTCATGCTGGCGTGTTCATCGAAACGGCCCTTGGCGTCACGCAGCGCCAGCCAGCAGGCTGGGCAGCCGGTGACCATGTCCTGGCCAGGCATCTCCTGTTCGGCAATCGCCATGTTGCGGGCATTCAGCACCAGACGCGGCAACTCACCGCCTTCGGCGTAGGCGATTGAAGCGCCGCAGCAGTTCCAGTCGGGCACTTCGTTAAGCTGGATATCCAGCTTTTCGCACATCAGTCCGAAAGAGTTGAGGTAGTTCGAGGCCGAGGCGCCCTTTTGCGAGGAACAGCCAGGGTAGAACGCATACTGTTTCTTTGCCATGTTTCTCAGTCTCCTCTCAGGCCAGTCCGCGGCGCTTGTCTTCGATTTCACGCGCTTTGGCGACCATGCGCTGGATGCCGCTCTTGTCCTTGCAGGTATGGCCGCCGAGAATTTCCATCGGATTCAGGCGCTTGGTTTTCACCAGCCCCAAACCGATCCCCTGCATGGCCATGGCGTTCTTCACGCCTTGGCCAAAGCCGTCGCGGAAGTACATCGCCAGCGAGAAGGTCAACTCGTTGAGTCGCCCGTTCTTGACCAGATTTTTCCAGAACAGCACCGCGATGGCGCGCCCCGGCTGTCCCTGCGGCACCATGTCGAGCCGGTGCGCGTAGTTGGCCAGACCATGCATGATGTGCGTGATCGGCAGCTTGCGCGGACAGCGCACGATACAGTTGTAGCAGGAAGTGCACAACCAGAAAGAATTGGTCTTCAGAACTTCCTCGCGCTTGCCGGCGCGAATCATCATGAAAATCTTCTGGGGTGAGTGTTCCCAGTGCGGACCAAACGGGCAGGAACCCGCACAGACTCCGCACTGCATGCACATCTTGACCCAGTTGCCGTCCTCGACGCGTTCCTCGACTTCTTTGAGGAAGTTGTTCTTGTAGCGGGCGATGGCTTGATTGTTTGCTTCGCTCATTGTCCCTCTCCTTTATCAGCCGAAGCCCTTCATCGGGGATGGGCCCAGATCATTGAGCTGGGCGACATATTCGTCAATCAACCGGGCGACGCGTGCGCCGTCGGTAATGGCGATCTCGTAGGTCTGCATGCGCTCGGGTTCGAGGCCCATGCCTTTCAGCGTATCGCCAATCTTGCTCAGGCGGTAGTAGGCCATTTCCGAGCCTTTGACGAAGTGGCACTGGTAATTCTCGCCCTTCTGGCAACCCATCATCATCACGCCGTCGTAACCCGAACCCAGCGCATCGGTAATCCAGACCGTATTTACCGAACCCAGACAACGCACTGGAATCACCCGCACGAAGGCCGAATAGACGATACGCTGCATGCCGGCCATGTCGAGCGCCGGATAGGCATCGTTCTCGCAAGCCAGAATCAGGATGCGCGGCTTTTCCTCATCCTCCTCCGGAACTTCGACAGACTTGACCTGCATGCCGACCGTATCGCAGGAATAGTTCTCGAAGGAGATGACGCGCACCGGGCAGGCGCCCATGCACGTGCCGCAGCGGCGGCAGCGTTCTTCGTTGAACAACGGGAAGCGCTTTTCGTCCTCGTCAATCGCGCCGAACGGACATTCGACCGTGCAGCGCTTGC
>CAZAWN010000078.1:0-1205 GCA_964488825.1 uncultured Methyloversatilis sp.
GCTGCGTCGCACCGTAAGCTACGTTTCTTCGTCCATAAATGGAATTCGGTCGACTATGTAATGATCTACGTAGAACTGCTTATGCGTCCGTTCCGATGCGTGCTTGTTTTTCCGTGCTGATCCGCGCGCTTTGCGCTCTGTGCCTGCTCGCCGGCAACCTTGTTGCCTCTGCCGCAGCAGGTGATGTCGATGTCCGTATCGGCGTGCTGGCCTATCGCGGACCGGACGAGACCGGTACCAGTTGGAGCGACCTGCCCAAGCGTCTGGCGCAGACCATCCCCGGCCACCATTTTGAAATTATCGAACTGCCCGGGCCAAAACTCGCCGAGGCGGTGGAGCACAACGAACTGGATTTTGTCCTCACCAACAGCACACAGTATGTTGCGCTAGCTGCCGAATTCGGCATCCGCCGCATTGCCACCGTCATGCTGCCGGAAACCCTGTCGCAGCAGCAGGCTATCGGTTCTACGATCCTCACCCTCGCTGAACGCACCGACATCGGACAACTTGCCGATTTACAGGGCAAACGGATTGCGGCGGTCGCCAGCGACGCCTTTGGCGGTTATCTTTCCGGCGCGCGCGAGTTGCTGGGCGCTGGCGTCGATCTTGAAGCCGGCGATGCACGCATGGTGTATGTCGGTTCGCCGATGCGGCGGGTCATGCAAGCGTTGCTCGACGGACAGGCGGACGCGGTAATCGTGCGCACCTGCCTGCTCGAACAACTTTCCACCAAGGGCATCGTTGCTTTCGACGAGTTCAAGGTGCTAGCGCCGAAGCGAATTCCCGGCTTTGGCTGCGCCGCTTCGACGCCCCTTTACCCTGATTGGCCGATGGCAGCCACGCAGCGGGTCGATGCGCACCTGGCAAGGCAGTTCGCCATGGCCCTGCTGTCCATGCCACCCTCGCCAAATGGCCTGTACTGGGATGTACCTGCCGACTATCAGCCGGTGAGCGATCTGTTTCGCGAATTAATGATCGGCCCCTATCTCGATCTGCGCAGCACGACGGTGCGCGGCATCCTGAAAACCTATCGACCTCATGTCATCGCAGCCGCGACTCTACTGGCGCTGTTGTTCATTTATCTCGCCTGGCTCGCCATGCGCCACACAGCCGAGTTGCGCGCCGCACGGGAGCAGGCGCGCGAATTGCAAAAGGAAGCCGAACACATGGCGCGCCTGTCGATCCTCGGCGAGATGGCCGGCACG
>CAZAWN010000078.1:1305-12350 GCA_964488825.1 uncultured Methyloversatilis sp.
TCGCCATCGACGACTGGCTGCCGTTGGGCGCCCAACTTGAAGCCGACCACTTGCAATTGCAGGAAGTCCTGCTCAACCTGATGAAAAACGCAGCCGATGCGATGCGCGACCTGCCGCCGGGCGAGCGCGAAATCGATATCCGGCTCGACAAGGGCGATGGCTTGGTTTCAATTACCGTCGCCGACCGCGGCCCGCCGGTACCGCCCGAAACCTTCGCTCATCTCTTCGAAGCCTTCTTCACCACCAAGGCCGACGGCCTCGGTCTCGGGCTCGCCATCTGCAAGAGCATCGCCGAAGCGCATGGTGGCCGGCTCGAGGTCGCCCACCGTAACCCGCCCCCCGGCCTGGCTTTCACCATCAGTCTTCCCGTCGGTATCTGCAATGGACAATCCTCCTCTCATCCGCGTCGTTGACGACGAAGCCTCGCTGCGCCGCGCCCTCGTCTTTTTGCTCGAATCGGCTGGCTGGCGGGTATCCGCTTACGAGTCCGCCGAAGCCTTCCTGGCCGCATGGAGCGAACCGGCCGCACCGGGCTGCCTGATTCTCGACATCCGCATGCCCATGATGAGCGGCCTGGAACTCCAGCGCATCCTCGCGGAACGAGACATTGCCCTGCCGGTGATTTTTCTAACTGGCCATGCGGACGTTTCGATCGCCGTCCAGGCGATGAAACAAGGCGCCTGCGAACTGATCGAAAAGCCGTTCAAGGATCAGAGCCTGCTCGACGCCGTCGGCCAGGCGGTACGCAAAGACCTCGCCCGCCGCGAAGAAGTGCACAGCCGCAATGCGCTGCGCGCACGGCTTGAGCGTCTTTCACCACGCGAAATGGAAGTCGCCAAACTCCTCGCCGAGGGCCTGCCCAACAAGACAATCGGCCAGCACCTCGACATCAGCGAACGCACCGTGCAGGTACACCGTCTGCATGTGATGGAGAAACTCAGCATCCATTCCGCCGCCGAACTGGCTCGCATGCTGCCACAGGCGGACAAGCCGTAAGGTGGTTAGCGTGATGCGCACTCGCGAGTTCAAACTCAAAGGGCCGCAAACGCGGCCCTTTGAGTTTCGCCAATAAAGCCGGCGATTACTTGACGACGGCGTTCAGTTCGCCCTTCTTGTAACGACTAGCCATCGCTTCAAGAGAGATCGGCTTGATCTTGCTGGCCATGCCAGCGCAGCCGAAGGCTTCGTAGCGGGCCTTGCAGATTTCTTTCATCGCCTTGCGGGCTTCGGCCAGATACTTGCGCGGGTCGAAGTTCTTGCGATCCTTGTTGAGGAACTGGCGGATGGAGCCGGTGGAGGCCATGCGCAGGTCGGTATCAATGTTGATCTTGCGCACGCCGTTCTTGATGCCTTCGACGATTTCCTCGACCGGCACGCCGTAGGTCGCGCCCATCTCCCCGCCGTTTTCGTTAATGATCTTCAGCCAGTCCTGCGGCACGCTCGACGAGCCATGCATGACGAGGTGGCAGTTCGGGATGCGTGCGTGGATTTCCTTGATGCGGTCGATGCGAAGCACCGCGCCCGTGGGCGGACGGGTGAACTTGTAAGCACCGTGGCTGGTGCCGATGGCGATAGCCAGTGCATCAACGCCGGTGGCTTTGACGAACTCGGCGGCTTCGTTGGGGTCAGTCAGCAACTGGTCGTGCGACAGGACGCCTTCGGCGCCATGACCGTCTTCCTTCTCGCCCTGGCCAGACTCGAGCGATCCCAGACAGCCCAGTTCGCCTTCGACCGACACGCCGATAGCGTGGGCGATGTCGACGACATGCTTGGTTGTCTTGACGTTGTACTCGAAGCTCGACGGAGTCTTGGCATCCTCCATGAGCGAGCCGTCCATCATCACGCTGGAGAAGCCGGAGCGCATTGACTGGATGCAGATCGCCGGGCTGGCGCCGTGGTCCTGGTGCATGACGATCGGCACATCGGGATGGGTTTCAATCGCGGCTTCGATCAGCTTGCGCAGATAGGCTTCGCCGGCATACTTGCGCGCGCCTGCTGAGCCCTGCATGATCACCGGGCTATTGGTTTCCTCGGCAGCTTCCATGATGGCCTGAATCTGCTCGAGGTTGTTGACGTTGAAAGCGGGCAGACCGTAGCCGTTTTCGGCGGCGTGATCCAGTAGTTGGCGCATTGATACGAGTGCCATTAGGTTCTCCTCTTCTCTGATTGGGTTGACTAGGCGGGACGGTGTTCACCGACCCGAACGATTTTTAGGGTATTGGTACCGCCGGCTTGGCCGATCGGTTCACCGAAAGTGATCACGATGAGATCGCCCAGCTCGACAGCACCGGCGCTCAACAACTCTTCTTCCGCTTCGAACAGCAACTCGTCGCGATCATGCCCGGCATAATGAGTCATCAGCGGATAAACGCCGCGGTAAGCACTGACCTTGTAGCGCGTGCGCGCGTCGGTCGTCAGAGCGTAGATCGGCACGCCGCAGCTCAAGCGCGAAATCCACAATGCTGTCGAACCGGTCTGCGTGAGCGTGGCAATCGCCTTGACCTGCAGGTGATGCGCAGTAAACAACGCTGCCATGGCGACCGACTGGTCGATGCGGGTGAACACCAGATCAAGGAAGTGGCGGTCGAGCAGAGCGGGATCCATGGATTTTTCCGCCTCACGACAGATGCGTGCCATAGCCTGGACAGTTTCGACCGGGTACTTGCCGGCGGCCGTCTCGGCTGACAGCATCACTGCATCGGTGCCATCGAGAACCGCATTGGCGACATCGGACACTTCTGCACGCGTCGGTACCGGCGAGTTAATCATCGACTCCATCATCTGCGTGGCGGTGATGGTGAATTTATTATGGGTGCGTGCGGTACGGATGATCTTCTTTTGCAAGGCCGGTACAGCGGCATCACCTACTTCGACAGCGAGATCACCCCGCGCCACCATCACGCCATCGCTGGCATGCAGGATGTCTTCGAGGTTGTCGATTGCTTCGCATCGCTCGATCTTGGCGACGATCAGCGCGGATGAACCGGCCTTATGCAAAAGCTTCCGGGCGTGCCGGAGATCGCTGCCCGTCTTCGGGAAGGACACGGCGATGTAATCGACCTGCAGCTGGGCTGCGGTCTGGATATCGTCCATGTCCTTGGCGGTCAGTGCGGGAGCCGAAAGCCCGCCGCCCTGCTTGTTGATCCCCTTGTTGTTGGACAGTTCTGCGCCGTGGCGAACAACGCAATGGATTTCTGATTCTTCGACATGCTCGACATCCATGACCACCCGACCGTCATCGAGCAGGAGGGTGTCGCCCGGCGCCACATCGTCGACCAGTTCGGGATAGTCGAGGCCGACACGTGTCGAATCACCGAGCTTGCATTCAGCATCGAGAATGAATTTCTGGCCCGGCTTGAGCATGATCTTGCTGCCGGCAAACTTGCCAACACGGATCTTCGGACCCTGCAGGTCGGCCATCACCGCAACAGTACGGCCCTGGTTGCGCATGGCTTGCTGCAGCAAGTCGATGCGTTTTTGGTGATCCTCAACGGTTCCGTGCGAGAAGTTAATCCGCACGACGTCGACGCCGGCGCTGACCAGCTGTTCCATCGTATGCGCATCCGATGATGCGGGCCCAAGGGTTGCGACGATTTTCGTGGTACGTAGCATGCAAAGCGTACGGGCTGCTTCAGTTGCAGCCCGTTCCTGAAACGTGATCAGCCCTTGGCGCGCTTTTCGAGAATATCGACAGCAGGCAGAACCTTGCCTTCGAGGTATTCGAGGAATGCGCCTCCGGCGGTGGAGATGTAGGACACCTTATCGTAGATATCGTACTTCTGGATGGCGGCGATGGTGTCGCCACCACCGGCCAGAGTAAATGCTTTGGTGTTGGCGATGGCCATTGCGATGGCCTTGGTACCCGCACCAAATTGGTCGAACTCAAAGACACCAACCGGGCCGTTCCATACCACGGTACCGGCCTTCATGATGATATCAACAAGCTCCTGCGTCGACTTCGGGCCAATGTCGAAGATCATGTCGTCGTCGGCCACGGCACCCGCATCCTTGGTCACGGCAGGTTCGGCGGCGTCGAATTTCTTGCCGCAGACCACATCGACAGCGATCGGGATGGTCGCACCACGTGCGGTCATCTTGCTCATCAAGGCCTGGGCGGTGGGCACCAGATCGTCTTCGCATAGCGACTTGCCGACGTTCTTACCGGTCGCCTTGAGGAAGGTATTGGCAATGCCACCGCCAACTACCAGTTGCTCGCACTTTTCGGACAGTGCTTCGAGCACGGTCAGTTTGGTCGACACCTTGGAACCGCCGACGATGGCAACCATTGGGCGAGCCGGGTTGGCCAGCGCCTTGTCAAGCGCTTCCAATTCCTCGCTGACCAGTTTTCCGGCACAGGCGATTGGCGCAAACTGTGCGATGCCGTAGGTTGACGCCTCGGCGCGGTGAGCGGTGCCAAAGGCATCCATGACGAACACATCGCACAGCGCCGCATACTTCTTCGCGGTCTCTTCGACGTTTTTCTTCTCGCCCTTGTTGACGCGGCAGTTTTCCAGCAGCACGACTTCGCCGGCGGCAACTTCGAAGCCGCCATCCACCCAGTTCGGGATGACGCGCACCGGCTTGCCCAGCTTGGCAGCCATCACATCGGCAACGGGTTGCAGGGAGTCTTCAGGCTTGAACTCGCCTTCGGTAGGACGCCCCAGATGGGACGTGACCATCACCCTGGCGCCGGCCTTGACGCAATGCTCGATGGTCGGCATGGAAGCGGTAATGCGGGCGTCCGAGGTAACTTTGCCCTCTTTGACCGGAACGTTGAGGTCGGCGCGGATGAATACGCGCTTGCCGGAAAGGTCCAGGTCGGTCATGCGGATGAAGTTTGGCATGTGCTTTCTCCCGTGAATTTGTTGAAATTAACCACTGAAGCATTGCAACCCGATGACAGGCTGCAACGCTTGGATTGTCAATCTCGATTACTGAGCGACGTGCTTGACCAGACGGAGCATGTTGCAGGTGTAGCCATACTCGTTGTCGTACCAGGCGACGACCTTGACGAAGGTCGTGTCAAGCGCAATACCTGCTTCTGCATCAAAGGTCGACGGGGCACTGTTGCCGACGAAGTCGGTGGAGACGACCTTCTCTTCGGTATAGCCGAGCACGCCCTTCATGGCGCCTTCGGAAGCAGCCTTCATGGCGGCGCAGATGTCCTTGTAGTCGGCTTCCTTGTTCAGCTCGACGGTCAGGTCAACCACGGAAACGTCAGAAGTCGGTACGCGGAAGGCCATGCCGGTGAGCTTCTTGTTCAACGCGGGGATCACCTTGCCGACCGCCTTGGCAGCGCCGGTCGAGGACGGGATGATGTTCTCGAGGATGCCACGACCACCGCGCCAGTCCTTCTTGGACGGACCATCGACGGTCTTCTGGGTGGCGGTAGCCGCATGAACGGTGGTCATCAGGCCACGCTTGATGCCCCAGTTGTCGTTCAACACCTTGGCAACAGGTGCCAGGCAGTTGGTGGTGCAGGAGGCGGCGGAAACAATGGCCTGGCCGGCATATTTGTCGTGGTTCACACCATAGACGAACATCGGGGTGTCGTCCTTGGCCGGGGCGGACTGAACGACTTTCTTGGCGCCGGCGGCAATGTGCGCCTGGCAGGACTCGGTGGTGAGGAAGAAACCCGTGCAATCAATTACGATCTCGGCGCCCACTTCGTTCCACTTCAGATTGGCCGGGTCCTTTTCGGCGGTGAGGCGGATAGTCTTGCCATTCACGACCATGTTGGAGCCTTCGACGGCAATCGAACCGTTGAAACGGCCATGCACGGAGTCGTACTTCAGCATGTAGGACAAATAATCAGGCTCGAGCAGGTCATTGATGCCGACAACTTCGAGTTCGGGGAAATCCTTGGCGATGGCGCGGAACACCATGCGGCCGATGCGGCCAAATCCGTTGATACCGATTTTAATGGTCATGTGTGGTTCTCCTTGTATTTGAATGATCAGATGAATTGCTCGACGGCCTTCACGACGTTCGCCACCGTGAAGCCGAATTCCTTGAACAGCACGCCGGCCGGCGCGGATTCGCCAAAGCGGTCAATACCGATGACCGTACCTTCGCCGCCGACATATTTCCACCAGCCGCCGGTAACGCCGGCTTCCACCGCGACGCGCGGCAGCCCCTTGGGCAGCACGCTGTCCTTGTAGGCCTGATCCTGACGATCAAAGGCGTTGGTGTTCGGCATCGACACGACGGAAACATGGATTTCCTGCTGCGCCAGGGCGTCTTGCGCCTTGAGGGCCAATTCGACCTCGGAGCCGGTTGCGATAATGACTGCACGCGCCGCGCCCTTGGCCGGGGAAAGAACGTAGCCGCCCTTGGCGATGTTGGCAATGGTCGCCGCATCACGCTTGACGAAAGGCAGGTTCTGGCGCGACAGGGCCAGCGAGGTCGGACCGGTGGTCTTGCCGACCGCTTCGGTCCAGGCAACGATGGTCTCGACCGTATCGCAAGGACGCCAGAGGTCCATGTTCGGGATCATGCGCAGCGTGGCGATCTGCTCGACCGGCTGGTGCGTCGGACCATCCTCGCCGAGGCCGATGGAATCGTGTGTGAACACGTAGATCACGCGCTGCTTCATCAACGCCGACATGCGCAGGGCGTTGCGGGCGTATTCGGAGAACATCAGGAAGGTTCCGCCGAAAGGCAGCAGGCCACCGTGCAATGCCATGCCGTTCATGATGTGCGACATGCCGAACTCACGCACGCCGTAGGAGATGTAGTTACCGCAGGACTTCCCGGAAACGTGCTTGCAACCCGCCCAGTTGGTCAGATTGGAACCCGTCAGGTCGGCAGAACCGCCAAGGAACTCAGGCAGGGCCGGAGCCAATGCGTTGATGGCGATTTGCGAGGCCTTGCGGGTCGCAACGGTTTCGCCCTTGGCATCGATTGCGGCAATAGCCTTCTGGGCAAACTCGGCCCAGTTGGCCGGCAGTTCATTCGCGGTACGGCGCTTGAATTCGGCGGCTTCGGCGGGGAAGGCCTTGGCGTAGTGATCGAATTTCTGATTCCAGGCCGCTTCCAGCTCGGCACCCTTTTTCTTCGCATCCCAGGCTTCATACACTTCCTGAGGAATTTCGAACGGGCCGAAGTTCCAGCCGATGTGCGGACGGGCGGCAGCGATTTCGGCGTCACCAAGCGGCGCGCCATGCACGTCATGTGTGCCGGCCTTGTTGGGCGAACCGGCGCCGATGACGGTCTTGCAGCAGATCAGCGTAGGCTTGTCGGTGACGGCCTTGGCCGCCTCGATGGCCTTGTGTAAAGCTTCGGGATCATGACCATTGACGTTCGCCACGACGTGCCAGCCGTAGGCTTCGAAACGCTTCGGGGTGTCGTCGGTGAACCAGCCCTCGACGTGACCGTCAATGGAAATTCCATTGTCGTCCCAGAAGGCGGTCAGCTTGCCGAGACCCCAGGTGCCGGCCAGCGCACAGGCTTCGTGGGAGATACCTTCCATCAGGCAACCGTCGCCGAGGAAAACGTAAGTGCGGTGATCGACGATCTCGTGGCCCGGCTTGTTGAACTGGTCGGCCAAGAGTTTCTCCGCCATGGCCATGCCGACAGCGTTGGTGATGCCCTGACCGAGCGGACCGGTAGTGGTTTCGACACCGGGGGTGTAACCGTACTCGGGGTGACCCGGGGTCTTGGAGTGCAATTGGCGGAAGCTCTTGATATCGTCGATCGACACGTCGTAGCCGGTCAAATGCAACAAGGCATAGATCAGCATCGAGCCATGGCCGTTCGACAGCACGAAGCGGTCACGGTTGGGCCAGTCCGGGTTGGTCGGGTTATGGCGCATGTGGTGGTTCCACAGCACCTCGGCAATCTCGGCCATGCCCATGGGCGCGCCGGGATGGCCAGAGTTGGCCTTTTGCACGGCATCCATGGCCAGGGCGCGGATCGCGCTGGTCAGGTTGTTGAACACGGGGGGCTCGAAATCGCTAAAAGTGGCTGACATGAAAGGTTTCCTCCCGGGGAAACGGCCTATTCTAGACGCGATCCCCTTGCTCGTTGTTGTTGAAATGCTTGCTTACAGTGCAGTGGCGCGCCGCTTGTTTTCCATCAGGCGCAGGATCATCGGCGTGAAGATCAGCTGCATGGCGATTTCCATCTTGCCGCCCGGCACGACGATCACGTTCGGGCGCGACATGAAGGAGTCGTGGATCATCGACAGCAGATACGGGAAGTCGATGCCCTTCGGGTTGGCGAAGCGGATCACCACGAAACTCTCATCCGGCGTCGGAATGTCCTGGGCGATGAAGGGATTCGAGGTATCCACCGTAGGTACGCGCTGGAAATTCACATGCGTGCGCGAGAACTGCGGGGTGATGTAGTTTACGTAGTCGGGCATGCGGCGCAGGACGGTATCGACGACGGCTTCTGTCGAGTAGCCACGGGCGCCCTTGTCGCGGATCAGCTTCTGAATCCACTCGAGGTTGATGATCGGCACGACACCCACCAGCAAGTCGGCATGTTGGGCGACGTTGACCGTATCGGTAACGACGCCGCCATGCAGGCCTTCGTAGAACAGCACATCGGAGGGGGGCAGGTCCTGCCAGGGCGTGAAGGTGCCCGGCTCCTGCTTGTACGGCGCCGCCTCTTCATGATTGTGCAGGTAGTAGCGGCGCTTGCCGGTACCGTTTTCACCATACTGTTTGAACAGGGCTTCGAGCAGCTCGATTTCGTTGGCGTTGGCGCCGAAGTGGCTGAAGTTGTTGTTGCCCAGCTTGGCCTGCTCGGCGGCGGCTTCCTTCATCGACTTGCGGTCGTACTTGTGGAAGGAATCGCCTTCAATGATCGCGGCGGAGATCTTTTCGCGACGAAAGACATGCGCAAAGGACTTGGTGACCGTGGATGTACCAGCCCCGGACGAGCCGGTGATGGCGATAACAGGATGCTTGACCGACATGAATGAGCGTCTCCGAAAAAGATGAGAGGGATTAGCGGAACAGGGAGCGGGAAGAGAACAACGGCATGTCGTAGCTGTCCAGATCCTTGCCCTCAACGTATTCCTGATGATAACGATGCAAACGTTCGACTTCTACTTTCGAACCGAAAATGAAGGGCGCACGCTGATGCAGTTCTGCCGGTTTGATATCGAGGATGCGGTTGCGGCCGGTTATCGCTGCGCCGCCTGCCTGCTCGATGATGAAGGCGATCGGATTGGCCTCGTAAACCAGGCCGAGACGCCCGCCTTGTTCGCGCGTACGCTCGTCGTGCGGATAGAGAAAGACGCCACCGCGCGTCAGGATGCGATAAGCCTCGGCGACCAGCGAAGCCACCCAGCGCATGCCGAAATCCTTGCCGCGGGGACCTTCCTTGCCGGCCATGCACTCTTGCACATAGCGACGCACCGGCGGTTCCCAGTACTTCTCGTTGGAAGCATTGATAGCAAAGGTGTTCGACTCCACGGGGATGGTCATTTGCGGGTGAGTCAGGACATACTCGCCAATCTCGCGATCCAGCGTGAAGCCATCTACGCCGTGTCCGGTGGTGAAGATCAGCCGCGTTGAAGCGCCGTACTGGATCAGGCCGGCGCAGACGATCTCGGCGCCCGGCCGTAGAAAGTCTTCCGTTTTCGGCGTCTTCTTGGCATCCGGCGCTTTCAGGATCGAGAAGATCGTGCCGGTCTGGAAATTGATATCGAGGTTGCCGGAACCATTGAGCGGATCGAAGGCCAGCAGATACTTGCCGCGGGGTTGGGAAACGCGGATACCGTCCATGTCTTCCGAAGCGATCGCCGCCAGATGGCCGGTCATCTTGGCCGCCTCGAGCATGATGTCGTTGGCCATCGACTCGAGTTTCTGGTTCAGATCCGAGCCGCTGGCCAGCAGTGCACCCTTGCCAACCTGATTGGCGATGATCTTGCTCGCAGTGACGATGTCGGTGAGCAATCCGGTCAAATCGCCGGTAGCACCGGGAATCTTGCGTTGCTCATCGTTCATGAACTGGGACAACGTAATACGGCCTGTTACCATGTTTCCCTCCTGTTTCAGCGGCCAGTGACGCCTGAATTATTCTGTCTGCCCGACTGCTCGCCCATCCGAAGAAAAATCCCCGCCCCCGCTTTGCATTGGGGGCGGGGCCAAACTGGCAAAAAACGCCAGAGGGAGTGGAGAAACAGCTTTTTCGACAACCCTACACACAGTGTTGTCGAGCAGATAAGCGGACTCTAAAGTGCCCGACCCATAAGTACAAGTCACTTTTTCTTATAGTCAGAATAAGCTCCTTATTATTGCTATGCAACATTTTCCGAACCAAGCCTGGGGACGAAAAACACTGACTTTTCAATCAACTGGTTAGACTCAAATAGAGCATCGGCAGCTGCTCCGGCAGGCGTTCGATACGGTCCAGCACGCGGAAGCGGTTGCCGAAAATCTCGCGCACATATTCATCGGCGTTCGGATCGAGACTCAGGCAGAAAGTCGTGATGCCCTGGGTGTCGAGTTCCTCCACGGCCTTCTTGGTGTCGGCGCGTAGATGCTCGGGATCGGTCACGTCGATGTCCGCCGGCTCGCCGTCGGTCAGCACCAGCAGGATGCGTTTGTCGGCCTTGCGCGCACCCAGGTAGTGGCCGGCGTGGCGCAGTGCGGCCCCCATGCGCGTCGAGTAGCCGGCATCCATCGCGGCAATGCGCGCCTTGACGGTGTCGTCCCAGCGCTCGCTGAAGCCTTTGATGTGCTGGTAGCGCACTTCGTGACGCGTGTTGGAGTGGAAGCCGGCGATGGCAAGCGGGTCGCCGAGGTGATCAATCGCCCAGGCCAGCAGGGAAACGGCTTCCTGACTCAGTTCCAGAATGGTTTGTGCCGTCCCGCCAGCGCCGACTTTCTGATTGAGCGATTCGGACTGATCGACCAGCAGCATCACGGCAATATTGCGGCCGTCGGTACGATGACTCATGTTGATGCGCGGATCGGGGGTGGCGCCGCCCTTGAAGTCGACCAGCGCACGCAGGGCCACATCCAGATCGAGCTCACTGCCCTCCTCCTGGTAGCGGATGCGCACCTTGTCCTGCGGCTTGAGCAGGTCGA
>CAZAWN010000079.1:0-10392 GCA_964488825.1 uncultured Methyloversatilis sp.
GGGCGCATCGAAATCGCCAACGCCGAACTCGACGATTTCATCATCGCCCGCGCCGACGGCACGCCGACCTACAATTTCTGCGTGGTCGTCGACGACCGGGACATGGGCATCACTCACGTCATTCGTGGCGACGATCATGTCAACAACACGCCGCGCCAGATCAACCTGTTGCAGGCGCTGGGCGCGCCGGTGCCGCTGTACGGACATCTCTCGATGATTCTCGGCGACGACGGCACCAAACTCTCGAAGCGTCATGGCGCGGTGAGCGTGATGCAATACGACGACGACGGCTATCTGCGCGAGGCGGTGTTGAATTATCTGGGGCGTCTCGGCTGGTCGCACGGCGACGAGGAAATCTTCTCGCTGGAGCAGTTCGTGCAGTGGTTCGACCTCGACCACATCACCTCTTCGGCCGCGCAGTTCAACACCGAAAAGCTCAACTGGCTCAATGCGCATTACCTGAAATTGGCTGACGACGCACGGCTGGGCGAGGAAATCCGCCGTCGTCTGGCGCGCGAAGGCGTCGCCGAGACGGTCACGCCCGATGCGGCGGCGATTGCCGCGCTGTACAAGGATCGGGTGAGCAGCCTCAACGAACTGGCCGACAGCGCCCACGCCTTCTACCTTGCGCCGCATGCCGCACCGGAAGTGCAGGCGCAGCACCTCACCGACAGCGCCAAAGCCGCCCTGCGCGACCTGCGGTGCCGTCTCGCCAGCGCCGAGTTTGTACCCGAAGCGCTGGCGAAGACGCTCAAGGAAACCCTGGCGGCCACTGGCCTGAAGATGCCGCAGGTAGCGATACCCCTGCGCGTCGTGCTGCTCGGTCAGCCGCAGAGTCCGGCCATCGACCGCGTGCTGGCCGTGATGGGCCGCGACGCGGTGCTGCAGCGGCTCGACGCGGCGCTCGGCTGAAGCGGGTTTAGCTCGCTCGGGCCGCGTGCCATGGAAGTGTTGCTCTACTGGGTGGGGCTCGCCGCCGTCGCGGTAAATGCGCTGACCGGCGTGCTGGATGCCGGCCGACAGAAAATGGACCTCGTCGGCGTCGCCATGGTGGGCTGCGCCACCGCGTTGGGCGGCGGCACGGTACGCGACATCCTGCTCGACCGTCCGGTGTTCTGGATCGGCGATCAGACCTACCTGATCGTCGCGCTGGCGACCACCGTACTGACCTTCTTCGCCGTGCGCGGCCTGCGTTTGCCGCCGCGTTTATTCCTGATTCCCGACGCCGTGGGCCTGGCACTGTTTACCATTGTCGGCACGCAAGTGGCGCTCGAATGGCAGGCGCCCTGGCTGGTGGCCACTTTGCTCGGCGTCACCACCGGGGTGGTGGGAGGCGTATTACGCGATGTGCTGTGCAATCAGGTGCCGCTGATCTTCGTGCGCGGCGAACTGTACGCCACGGCCGCCATGGCGGGAGCGTTGACGTTGGTTGGGTTACAGGCGCTGGATATTTCCGCCATAACGGCCGCGTGGACGGGCATGGGCGTGGTACTGACGCTGCGCCTGTTGGCGATGGCCTACCGGATCACGCTACCCACATACGCAGAGAAGGAATAGCCGTCCCGCCAGTGCCGAGTTTTCCGCATGCTTGGAAGAGCGACGAGGCGAGCGAAAAACCGCCTGTCGCCGGGGCCGCAGCTTGCTGCTCTGCCGGTTTTTCCTGAAATGTCTGCTGGATTTCGCGAATTTTGTCCGCCTGGTTGATGAGGATATTCACACAGTCGCTATCCAGCTTCCAGCCTGCGAGTTGGCGCAATTCGGCGAAAGCTTCTTCGTTGCTCCAGGCAGGCTTGTAAACGCGGCGGGAAGTCAGTGCGTCGAAGACATCCGCAACCGCAACGATCCGGGCTTCAAGCGGGATGGCCGCGCCTTTCAATCCGCGCGGATAGCCGCTGCCGTCGACATTCTCGTGGTGATATTCGGCAATGTTGCCGATCATGTCTGAATAGATGTGACCGGCGAGGTTGAAGTTTTCCATCATTGAGCCGATCATTTCGCGGCCGCGGGTGGTATGGGTCTTCATTTCCCTGAATTCATCGGCCGTCAGTGGGCCGGGTTTCAGCAGGATGCGATCCGGGATGGCGATCTTCCCGATATCGTGCATGGGAGCGAACCAGAAAATCGCTTCGACAAACTGTTCGTCCAGGCCATGCTCGCCTGCGATTTCGTTGGCGATCAGCCGCGAGAAGCGGGCCATGCGTTCAAGATGTTCGCCGGTTTCAGGGTCTTTATGGCAGGAAAAGCAGGTTGCGGTCTTGAGGGCGCCGCTGAGGGTTTGCACCTGATTGAATTCGACCGTCAGCAACAGTGTGATCAGGCGCGCAATCATGTCCAGGTAAGGCAAGCTTTCCTCTTGGAAGCATCCCGGCTGGCGCGAATTGAAGAAGACAAACCCCTTGAGTTCTTCATGGTGATACATAGGGACAGTGTAACTGGCGCGATAACCTTGGGCGTGGATGCGTTGGCTGTGCTCGCGCTTTTTGTCCTTGAATACATCGAGATCGTTAATAAGGCGAGGTTTTCGGGAAAGGTGGATGCGATACAGCGACTTGGCGTCACTGAGCTTGGATTGATAGAAGGGCAGGGGATTCTTGCCTTCGGTGCTATGGACAAAAGTTTTCAGCGAATCCATCTTCGCGTCGTAAATGGCTACGCCGATTCGATGGATGAAATGGCACTTCTCGCGAACTACCCGGTGAATGAAGTCGATCTTTGCCGAAACCGGAATTTTCTTGTTCAGTTCATTCAGCAAATCGGGATGATTGAATTCGATACTGGTTGCCATCTCGATAACCCTCCGCATGGTGATTGGCACTGCGTATGCCAGCGTCGGCGCTTGCTCAATTACAAGCGCCGCCAAAGCACTTTAGAGAGAATGCGTTGAGCTGTCATCACCCGGCGGGGTGATGCTTGTGCGTCGTTGTATGCATATAATTCAGTCAGTTGGCGCATGCCATGCCAGAGACTGAGGCGATGACGATTACGCTTACCGGCCATGCCGAAATCGACCAGCAGCACGAATTGCTGGAAAGCAGCGTTGAGAGACTGGCGCGGTTTTGTACGCAGGAGAATCTTCCGCGGGACGCCGGTTGCGACTGCTGCACCGCGGTCAAGCAAAAGCATTGCCGCACGACGCTGACTGCCATCGCCGGAGAATTGGCGGCATTTCTTACAGGGCATTCTGCCTACGAAGAGAAAATGATGGAGTTGCTGCCTCCCACGCCCAGCTGCCGGGCGCATGTGGTAGCCCACAAAGCGGCGCACGATGGCATTGCCAAGCTGCTGAAAAAGCTCACTCTACAGATAGCCGACGATGATCCGCGCCGGGTGGGTTCCGCCATCATGCAGATAGTCGGCGATTGGCTCGGGGATCACAGCAATCTGTTCGATAGCCGGTTGGTCAGTCTCGGCGGAAGAGAGGTGCCCGTACCGGATTTCGATAGCGAACTGGTGGCGATGCTAGATCGGCACGTCTTCCCCAATCGGCCGAAGAAAACGCAACAGTCGGCTGGCGCCGCGCTGGATGCGCGCAGCAAGAAACTCGAAATCCGCGGTCGCTTCGAGTCGCTATCCCCCGCCCAACGGGAGGTATTTTGGCTGGCCGTTGCCGGCAACGGCAATCGGGAAATTGCTGCAACGCTGGGGGTGTCGATCAATACGGTCAAAACCCATCGCGCCGCCGTTTTTCAGAGGATGGATGTCGCTTCGGTGCTGGAACTCGTCAAGAAAGCCGATCTGCTGCGCTGAGCGTCAATGCTGTGTTGGAGGATGCTCCGGTCGTCGTGCCGTCCCGCCAGCGCCGAATCTGCACTCAGTCGAGATAGCCAATCGATAAAGAAAATAAATTGTACTGATCCATCCATAAGTTGATATCCTGAAAAAAAGCAGGGAGTAATCAGCTTGGAGGGGGCGGTCATGGAAAAGTCTGGTATGAGCTTGGGGAACCGTCTGGTTCTCATCATGGCCACGATGCTCGTGGCCTTGGCAGCGGTTTTTTCGTATCTGCTTATTGACGAGCGCAGACATATATTGGCGGATCGTCAGGACAAGCTGCGCAATCTCGTTGAGGTGGCGCATGGCGTGATCGGTAGTTACGAAGCCGCCGAGCGCGCCGGGCAGATGAGTCGTGAGGATGCACAGAAAGCCGCCATGGCGGCCATCCGGGCAATGCGCTATGACCAGACCGAGTATTTCTGGATCAACGATCTCGGCAAGCCCTTGCCAACAATGATTATGCACGCGATGGTGCCTGCGCTGGACGGCAAGGTGTTGAACGAAGAGCGTTTCAACAAGGCGACCGCTGCCCACGTCGGTATCGACGGCAAGAGCGTGATATCGCTCGACAAGAAGAACTTGTTTGTCGCCATGGTGGATGTTGTTGATAAGGCCGATCACGGTTTCGTCGAATATCTCTGGCCCAAGCCGAAAGCCGGAGGCGGAGTCACCGACACGCTGTTTCCCAAGCTTTCCTATGTCAAGAAGTTTGCGCCCTGGCAATGGGCAATCGGCACAGGTGTGTATATCGACGATGTCGATACCGCCTTTGCTGAGGAAGCCGCGGTACTTGTCGGGGTTGGTCTTGTGCTGGTCATTCTCTTGCTGGTTCCCCTGTTGATGTTGCGTGCCAATCTGCTCAAGTTGCTGGGTGGCGAGCCGCAACAGGCGGTGAACCTGGTGAGCCGCATTGCGGCGGGCGACCTGACCATGACGATTCCGGTTCGCGACGGGGATCGCGACAGCCTGCTGGTCGGCATGCGCGACATGGAAGGCAATCTGCGCCGCATGATCGAGGAGATTGTCAGGGAATCGAATGTAATGGCGCGCGATGCCGAAATGCTCGCAGTCTCGTCGCAGACCATCCGCAACAGCGCCCAGGAACAGAGCTCGGCGGCTCAGGCCATCTCGGCCGCCATTGAGGAAATGACGGTCAGCATCGACCAGGTGGCCACCAGCGCCGGCGACGCCAATACCATCGCCAACGAGTCGGACAGTCTGGCCGAGCAGGGCGGCGGCATCATTCAGCAGGCCACCAAGGAGATGGAGCGCCTGTCCGCTGCGGTCAATGATTCCTCCGAACGCATCCGCGAGTTGGAGAAACTCTCCGAGGAAATCAGTTCGGTCATCAATGTCATCAAGGAAATCGCCGACCAGACCAACTTGCTGGCCTTGAATGCCGCCATCGAAGCCGCGCGCGCCGGGGAACAGGGTCGCGGGTTTGCGGTGGTGGCCGACGAAGTACGCAAGCTGGCCGAACGCACCACGGCGTCGACGGCAGAGATTGGCGGTACGATTGCCCGCATTCAAGCCGGCACGCATGATGCCGTGGCGAGCATGAACAACGGGGTCAGGCAGGCGAGCCAAAGCATGGCCCTGGCCAACGAGGCCGGAAGCTCGATCGAGCGCATCCGTGACGGAGCGAAGCGCGTGACCCTTGTGGTGACCGATATCAGCACGGCGATTCGCGAGCAAAGCATGGCCAGCAACGATATCGCCAACCGTGTCGAGCGCATTGTGCAAATGACCGAACAGTCTGCCGCTACCATCGGGCAAACCAGCGAAGCGGCACGTGACCTGCAAGCAAGCTCGCACGCCCTGATCAATTCGGTGGCACGTTTCAAATTGAAGTAGACCTGCTGCTTGGGGGGCTGTTGAGAAATTCCAGCCAAGGTTTTCCATGATTCAGTAATAACTGATATAAACGCGCTGCTACGACAAGCGCGTTTATTGGAACCGACCTGGAGAAAAATCATGTTCGCCAACCTGAAAGTCAGAACCCAGTTGTTGCTGCTCTCCAGCGTCAGTCTGGTGCTGTTTGCGGTCGCTCTGCTGGTGGCCTTTTCGGCCATGCAGGCCACTCAGGCGCGCTTCCACGAATACATCGAGCGTGACGCGGCGCGATTGGCCGCATTTAACGAGATGTATGCCCAAGGTCTCCAGAGTGGTCAGGCCTTGCGAAACATCATGCTTGATCCGGCCAATCGCAAGGCCTACGACAACCTTGATCTTGCCGTGTCCGATTTCGACGCGGCGATGAAAAGAGCGAAGCAGTTGAGCGCTGCGCGCTCGGAACTTAACGCCATGCTGGGCAAAATCGAGGGCTTGGCCAAACAACAGCATGCTGCGCGTGGCGCCGTTCTGGCCGACGTGGCCGCGGGACGTTTCGACGAAGCGAAAAGCCGCTTGAACAAGGATGAAACCCCGGCATGGCGCGCTCTCAAGAAGGATTTGCTCGACGGGATTGTCGTTCTTTCCGGCGAAGCCAATCAAGTCGAGAAGCAACTGGCGGCCGAAAGTCGCAGCAAACTGATACAGATTGCCGTGGCGGCGGCCATTGCGGTGCTGGCGATGCTGATCATCTCCTTCGCTATCGCCCGCAATCTCCTTCGCCAACTGGGCGGCGAGCCGGCTTACGTCACGCAATTGGCTGAACGTATCGCCAATGGCGATCTGACCGAAACCATTGCGGCGGATACCGCCGGCCGTGGCAGCCTGGTGGCCGCCTTCGCCCATATGCAGACCGTAATCCGTGCCATGGTCGCCGCCTCCCAGAAAAGTGCGCATGCCTTGTCGCGCGCTGCCGAGGAACTGAAAAGCGCCGCACAGCAGGCGGCCATGGCTACCAATGCGCAAAGCGAAGCCGCATCGGGCATGGCTGCTTCGGTCGAGGAAACCTCGGTGTCGATCGATCAGGTGCGCGACAGCGCGGGCGAAGCACGAACGATGGCAGCCGAAGCGGGCGAAGCTTCGCGCGGTGGCGGACGGGTCATCGGCGATGCCGCCAGCGAATTGGGGCAGGTGGCTGCCGCGGTGAATGATGCAGCGGCCACCATCCGCGAACTGGAAAACTACTCCAGCGAGATTTCCGCCATCATCAACGTGATTCGTGAAGTCGCCGACCAGACCAACCTGCTGGCGCTCAATGCCGCCATCGAGGCGGCGCGTGCCGGCGAACAGGGGCGCGGTTTCGCCGTGGTCGCCGACGAGGTCAGGAAACTGGCCGAACGCACCACCGAATCGACGCATACCATCGCTACCGTGGTTGAAAAAGTCCAGTCTGGCGCACGCCGGGCCGCGCAGGAGATGGAAGGCGGCGTCAAGCGCGTGAGCGGGGGTGTCGAACTGGCTCAACAGGCAGGAAGTTCGGTCGATCACATCCAGGGCGCCACGGACCGCGTGGTCGCCGCGGTCGCCGATATCGGCAATGCCCTCAACGAGCAGGCGATTGCTGTACAGCAGATTGCGCGTGGACTCGAACGCATCGCCAACATGGCCGAAGAGAACACCGTCAGTGCAAACAAAACCACGGCGGCTGCTGACCAGTTGAATGTACTGGCCGCTGACTTGGAAAGCTCGGTGGCGCGCTTCCGGGTGTAAGGCGGGACGATCCGACCGGGTTCCGGGCGGGATGGACGCTCTGCAAGTGCCGTCCCGCCATCGCCGAGTTTCTGCGCTGCCACGCAACAACGATGCTGCGTCGTACCCCGCTGGCGTCTACGTGTTTACACGCTGGTGTCCGGGCCTGCCTGCCCGCATAATCCGGGGCCATCTGCTGCCTCGTCAACCTTTGTGAAACGCTCGTCCGCTACTCCGCCGCCGCTCGATCAAAGCCTGCTCGCGGCCTTGTTCGCTTCCTTGCCGCTGGGGGTGGTCGTCCATGGTCTGGATGGCCGCATCGTTTCGGCCAATGACGCGGCCCTCGAGACACTTGGCCTGAGCCTGGACCAGATCACCGGAAAAACCTCGATGGACCCGGACTGGCAGGCGGTGCGGGAGGATGGCACTCCTTTCCCCGGCGAACAGCACCCGGCGATGATATGTCTTGCCACGGGACGAGCGGTACGGGATGTCCTTGTGGGAGTGTCGAGCCAGGCAACGCGCGAGCAGCGCTGGCTTCGCGTTCATGGGAATCCTTTGCGGGTCGAAGGCAGTCTGGTGGGCGCTTATTCCTGTTTCGAGGATATTTCCGAGCACAGACGCACCGAGGCGCAACTCAACGATGCGCGCAAGCAGGCTGAACGGGCGTTGCGTGAAAGCGAAGCGCGTTACCGCACCATCGTCGAGTCCGCGCCCGATGCGATCATGATCTACGTCGATCAGCAGGTCGTGATGGTTAATCCGGCCTGTGTTGATCTTTTCAGGGCCAATTCAGCGCATGACTTGCTCGGCAAGGATATCTGGTCCTTGTCGAGCCCACGTTCGCATCGGATGCTGCGGCAGCGGGTCGAGCATGCACTACGTGGCGGGATCAATTCGATTACGGAGGTGGAAATCATGCGTCTCGATGGCACGAGCTTGCCGGCGGAGGGTGTGTCGGTGGCCATCGACTATCAGGGGCGCCGCGCCATCCATGTCATGATGCGCGATGCCACGCCGAGAAAGCAGGCCGAAGCCCTGCTGCGGCAGCATCGCGAAGAAATGGAACGAGCGCTGGCGTTTCAGGTGGCGCAGCAGACCGTTGCCGGCATCGCGCACGAACTGAACCAGCCGCTCAATGCCATCACCACGCTGGCCGAGGCTGCACAGCGCCAGTTACAAGGCTTGAACCCGGTTCCCGCACGCTTGGCGGAGACGCTGACCGATCTCTCTCGCGGCGCGCAGCGCGCAGGCAGGGTGGTGCATGAGTTGATGGGGTTTCTGAGGAAACCAGATCTTGCCTGCGTTGCCGTCGATTTGACCAGACTGCTGCATGAGGCGGTCATTCAGTGCCGGGCTGGCCTGTCGTTTACGGGTGACATCGAGGTGAGGCTGCCCGACGATTTACCGCCGGTGGCCGGCAGCCCCCTGCGTATCGAGAAGATCGTCGGCAATTTGTTGCGTAATGCGGTGGAGGCCTGTCAGTCTGCCTGCTGCTCAGGCCGGATTTGCCGGATTGTTATCGTCGGCTGCGTCGATGAAAAGTTTGTCCGCCTGCAGGTTGAAGACAATGGTCCCGGCGTTCCGGCCGATGTAATGCCTCGCCTGTTTCACCCTTTCGTCAGCAGCAAGCCGGGTGGCATTGGCATGGGGCTGCCGATCAGCCAGGTTCTGGCCCGTTCCCTCGGCGGAGGGCTTGAACATCAAGCCGCGTCGGACGGCGGGGCGCGCTTCATTCTCACGCTGCCGGTGTTTGCAGAAGCCTTCACGGAAACTTCCCCATGAACTCCCTGCAGGCGTATGTTGTGGATGACGATGCGGATGTTCGCAAGGGACTGGTGTTGTTGCTGGAATCGGCCCGCTATCCGGTGCAGGGTTTTGCCAGTGCGGAATCTTTTCTCGATGCAGTGGCCGGACGTATTCCGACACTCGCCGGTTGCCTGATACTCGATCTGCGCATGCCTGGCATCGATGGCCTGGCCTTGCAGCGCCTGCTCACCGAGGCGGGCGCCGCCCTCCCGATCATCTTCCTGACGGGGCATGGCGAATTGCCTGATGCGATCCATGCCATGCGCTCCGGTGCGCTCGACTTCCTGCTCAAGCCGGTCGATGGCAAAGTGATGCTCGAAAGGCTCGCCGCCTGCTGGCAGGCGGAAACCGAGCGGGTCCGTGCGCGGCAACTGCGCGAACAACTGATTTCCGGATTGCAGCGGCTGACCGCCCGCGAGCGCGAGATTCTGCGCTTTGCCCTGCAAGGACTTCGCAACGGGGTGATTGCCGAGGTACTCGGCTTGAGCCTCAGAACGATCGAAGCGCACCGCTCGCGATTGCTGCTCAAGCTCGATGCCGATTCGGTGCAGGACTGGCAGCGCCGCTGCGAACAGGCGGGTCTGCTTTCGGCTCAACTGATCGATTATCTCGCCCCTTAGGTGCTACCACTTAGTGGTCTATGACAATAGCCGGTTCCTCGGGCAATCGTTAGGATAAGGGGTATGTAAATTCAGTAAGCAAGGAGAGTAGAACCTCGCGCCGGAAAGGATGCGAAAGTTCGATGCAATCAATGTCGCGCTGCTTGGTATTCATACGGCTTCAGGCCGTCTTGCTTTTCGCTTTGTTCGCCCCCGCAGTCATCGCTCAAATGCCAGATTTCCGGCAGATTTTCGATGAGCACGACACGGTGATGCTGCTGATCGACCCCGCCAGCGGGAAGATTGTCGACGCCAATCCGGCGGCAGCCAATTTCTACGGTTATGAACGTGCCGCCCTCAAGGCGATGAGCATCCAGCAGATCAATACCCTGAATGCCGATCAGGTGGCTGCGGAGCGTGCACTGGCCGAACGCGAAGGGCGCAACTACTTTATCTTCCGTCATGCCCTGGCCGACGGCGCCATTCGTACGGTCGAGGTGTCTTCCCACCCTTATGATTTTGCTGGCCGTCGCCTGCTGCTCTCGGTGATCCACGACATCACGCCCGGACGCAATCTCGAACAGGGCATGTGGCACTACCAGAAACGGCTGGAGGAACTGGTTGAAGTGCG
>CAZAWN010000079.1:10492-12271 GCA_964488825.1 uncultured Methyloversatilis sp.
GATATCACCGAGCGCAAGCGGGTAGAAGCCGAACTTGATCGTCACCGCCAACACCTTGAAGAACGGGTGCTCGAACGCACGGTAGAGCTCACTGAAGCCAAGGTCGCCGCAGAAGTCGCCAATCGCGCCAAGAGCGCGTTTCTGGCCAACATGAGCCACGAATTGCGTACGCCCATGAATGGCGTGATGGGCATGATCACTATCGCCAAGCGGCGCATGACCGATCCTCAGGGGCTCGATCAACTCGATAAAGCCAAGATCGCCGCCGACAACCTGCTCGGCGTGCTTAACGATATCCTCGATATCTCCAAGATTGAAGCTGACCGCATGGTGCTGGAAGATCATCCCCTGCAACTTGCGGAGAACATCGACACGCTCATCGCCACGCTCGGCCACAAGGCCAGCGAAAAAGGCTTGCGCCTTGCGGTCGACATCCCTGCCGGGCTCTCGCAAGCCCATTTCAAGGGCGACCCGCTGCGCCTCGGGCAGATTCTGTTCAACCTGGTCGGCAATGCGATCAAATTTACCGACCGGGGCGAAGTCGTTTTGCGCGCCCGCTTGGTAGGAGAAACGGCCGAGGCGGTGCACGTGCGCTTCGAAGTCAGCGACACGGGCATCGGCATCCATGCCGAAGCGCAGACCCGCTTGTTCCAGTCCTTTGAACAAGCCGATAACAGCATGACTCGCAAGTACGGCGGCACCGGACTCGGGCTGGCGATCAGCAAGCGGCTGGTGCAACTGATGGATGGGGAAATTGGCGTGATGAGCGCCCCAGGGCAAGGCAGCACGTTCTGGTTTGTCGTTCCCCTCCAGAAACGCGAGTCCAGTGCCGTCCCGCCAGCGCCGAGTTCTGCAACGCTGACGGCTGAGCAGCGCTTGCAGTCCGATTACGCCGGCACGCTTGTTCTGCTGGCGGAGGACGAGCCGATCACCCAGGAAATCTCGCGCCTGCTGCTGGAGGACGCGAAACTGGCGGTGGAGGTGGCCGAGGATGGGCAGCAGGCGGTCGAACTCGCCCGACGCAAGCGATATGCCCTGATCCTGATGGACATGCAGATGCCGGTGCTGAATGGCATCGAGGCAACGCAGGCGATTCGCGCCGATTCGCTCAACATAGCAACCCCGATTCTCGCCATGACGGCGAATGCCTACAACGAAGATCGTCAGCGCTGCATGGATGCCGGCATGAACGACTACATTACCAAGCCGGTTCATCCTGAGAAGCTCTATGAAATGTTGCTGGCGTGGTTGGCGCGTCGGCTACACGGGTAACCAATCGCGGTTTTCTGAATTCATGCCCCTACTGACCTGGAACACCTACTTCGAAACCGGTAACGATGTTGTCGATAAGCAGCATCGCTACCTGATCGACCAGGTTAACGCGTTCGCTCCCTTATTGGCCAAGGCGGGCGATCAGGCGCCGGAGGGTATTGCCGATCTGTTCAAGCAGTTGCGTGACTATGCAAAATTGCATTTCGCCACCGAGGAACGTCTGATGAATTGGTGGGACGTTGATCCGCGTCACGTCAAGCAGCACCATGACTCGCATCGTCGGTTCGTCACCGACGTGGATGAGATGACCTCGGCCTACCTGAACGGAAGCGGCCTGGGAGGGCGCGCCTTGCTGGGATACATCACCAACTGGGTGGTGTTCCACATTCTCGGCGAGGATCAGGCACTGGCTCGGCAGATACGCAGTATCGATGCCGGCATGGCGTCGGAAGTCGCCTTCGACGCGGCCGGTAGCAGCGTAATCGACCCGGCGCGGCAGGTGCTGAG
>CAZAWN010000080.1:0-5682 GCA_964488825.1 uncultured Methyloversatilis sp.
TCTCAGGCAAAAAATGTAGTGGCGTGGCGGCTGCGAGCGTCGATACGCCCGAACAGATTGCGCGCGTCAGCGCGCCACGTCAATCCGATCTTTTGGCAGGCTGCTGCAGAAAGCCGGACAACGCGATTTTCCTTGCGTCCGGCCAGGTCGAGGGCGTTGGAGAGCACTTCGGCGATGTGGATGACCGGCGTCAGGACCTGATCGAGCGTCCCATCGCAGGCATGGTGATGACGTATGGCGTCGACCAGCGCGGGCGACAGACCCCAATGGGCGGCGAGCCAGCCGCCGATGGCAGCATGGTCGATCCCAAAAGTCCTCCGCTCGGTCTCCTCGATTCCTTCGGCATGACCAAGTGCCAGGTCCCAGGCGTTGCATTCGGCTGCCGGATGAAATCGAAAGAGCCAGAGCTGGCCGATATCATGTAGTAACCCCGCCACCAGTGCATTGCTCGCCGAGATGGGCGCTGCGATGTGCAGGGCAAGTTCCTCGGCGCAAATGCCGACCGCGACGCTGTGCTGGGAAAAGTGCGCCGCTTGATCGGAAGCACCGCAGGCGTCGAAAAAATCGAGACAAGCGCCAATCAGGGCGATTTGACGGACATGACCCAGGCCGATCAGCGAAGTGGCGGTATACAGGTCGCGGATCGCGGATGCTCGGCGCGTATGCTCGGCGGCGGTGTTGGCAAATGCGAGTACCCGCGCGGCAATGGCCGGATCGCGTTCGATCAAGCCAGCCAGGTCGTTCAGGTTTGCCTCGGGGTCGTCAATGCTGGTGAGAATCGCGCCGACGAGGCGGGGAAAGCCGGGCAGTTCACCGGCACGGGCCAGAACCTGTTCCCGACTGATGGAGACTGCAGGCGTCATCATGCGCTCCGGAAGGTCAGCACCTGATCGAAGAACTTCGCCATGAGTGGGTCGCTCAAATCGGCGCCGGCGAAGATTTCCAGGGTGCGTCGTGCTGCCTCGGCCGCGTCGACGGCCACCTGCTCATCGCTGCGCGGGTCGGGTGCGGCAATGAACAGGAATTCGGTGCGGTGGACCCTGAGTTGGTGCAGGTTGTCGTCGGTCAGGATATGGCCTTGGGGAAGGCTGAAACGCACAATCCCTTGATGGCCGACGACTACCGGAGATTCCAATACCATGCCGGGTGAGGCTTCGGCGAGGGAAAGGTACCGCGTGCGCGTTCTCATATCTGACTTCCCGTTCCTGGTTGGCGCGGGGAGACCTGGGTGGTCGGATACGCGTGATTTTCGGCGTCCAGCAGGCGGTTGATGATGTTGGACAATTCTTCCGTTTCCGCGAGCAGAGTGCGGGTCAGTTCAAGCCGGGTGTATTCATCGTACTGCTGGGTAAGCAGCAGTTCCGCAAAGCCCTGGATGATGGAAAGCGGCTGGCGCAGCAATTCGGCGACACGGGCCGGATCGGGTGACCTATCAATGGCGGCCGGAGTACTCATGGTGTGGGCGTCGCAGGGGAGGCAGAGGTTGAGGACGACTGGCCCGTGGTCAGCACGCTGTCGAGATGGAGGGCAAGAGCGAGCGGACTGAAGGGCTTGATGAAGTAGGCGTTCGCCCCGAGGGCGTAGCCGCGTTCCTGGTCGGCAATTTGCGCCCGGGCAGTGAGCAGAATGATGTGGATGTCGGTCAGACGGGGGTCTGACTTGATATGTCGGCACAGACCAAACCCATCCAATTCGCCGGGCATCATCACATCGAGGATAACTGCCGACGGTGGCGCGCTCTCGATTATTTCGAGCGCGTCCACGGCATTGTCCGCTTCTTCGAGTGCGAAGCGGTTGCGCAAAGCCAGCTTGATGATGGTGCGGATATCCGGATGGTCATCAACGATAAGAATTTTCTTCATCGCGGGTCCTCCTCCTGGTAGCGAGTGATGGGGGGATAGTCATCCTTGAAGCGCGCGGCGACGGCGGCGAAATCTGCTGCGCGTGCAGTAAAAGCATCAATTACCGCAGGGTCGAAATGACTGCCGCGACCTTGCTGGATGATGGCGCAGGCTTTTTCGTGAGGCATGCCGGGCTTGTATACACGATGGCTGATCAGTGCGTCATAAACGTCCGCCACTGCCATCAGACGCGCCGGTATTGGTATCTGCTCGCCTGCCAGTCCGTCCGGGTAGCCGCTGCCATCCCATTTCTCGTGGTGGTGCAGGGCGATGGCCTTGGCGAGTTCGAGGAAAGGCGCCGTACGTCCCATTTCCTGCTCGGCATGCTCGATCGCCTGTTTTCCCAATTGGGCATGCATTTTCATCACGGCAAATTCCTCGGCATCGAGTTTCCCCGGTTTGAGGAGGATCTTGTCGGGGATACCGACCTTGCCTATGTCGTGCAAGGGCGCCGATTTGTAGATCATTTCGATGTTGGTGCGCGTCAGCAGAAGGGAAAAGCGCGGATGGCGCTGCAACTGCTCGGCAAGGATGCGGATGTAATGTTGGGTGCGGCGGATGTGGTTGCCGGTTTCGTTGTCGCGCGTTTCGGCCAGCGAGGCGAGGGCAAGAATGGTGACATCCTGAACGAACTCGACTTCGCGGGCGCGCCGGCTGACTTCGCTGACGAGGAACTGGTTTTTATCTTTGATAAAGTCGGCGGCGTGCTTCATCGTCAGTTGCGTTTTCACCCGGGCGCGCAGGATCGGGCCGCTGATTGGTTTGCCGATGTAGTCGGCCGCGCCCAGTTCGAAACCGGCCTGTTCATCGGCTTCGTCGTTTTTTGCCGTTAGAAATATGACGGGAATATCACGGGTTTGCGGGTTGGCCTTGAGCCGTCCGCAGACGTTGAGGCCATCCATGTCGGGCATCATGATATCGAGCAGAATCAGATCAGGCCGCGGGTCGGTGCTGGCCAGTTCCAATCCTTTCGCGCCGCCGTTGGCGCCCTTGAGACGGTAGCTGTCCTTGAGCAGTTCGTTGACGAGCGCGAGCACTTCCGGGCTGTCGTCGATGACCAGAACGGTCTCTTGGGTAGTGGCGAGCAGTTGTCCGGCAGAAGTCATGCGGGAGTCTCCATGGTTTGTCGAGCGGTGCGCACCAGGCGGAGGGCCTCGCTGCTGTCGAAAGCACGCACGGCGGCCTCGATCTCAGCCCGGGCTGCGGGCGGCAGAATGCGGCGCAAGGCAGCGGAATGCGTTTCCAGCCAGGCCATCGCTTCGGGGTTGCTGTCTGCGAGCAATTGCTCCAGTTCGATAAGGCGGACTGATGACTTTTCGTCGTCCGATCGAGGTTCAAGCGTATCGAGCTTTGTGTGGATGGCGATCACAAGCGAGGCGACTTCCTGTTCGAGTCGCGCGGTTTGACTGAGGAGCATCGCGTCATCGGGCTGTGCGGCGATAGCCTGCTCAAGCGCATCCGCCTGTGCCACCAACTGCATGGCGCCGATGGATCCGGCCGATCCCTTGAGGGTATGTGCGCGGCGGCGGGCGGTGGCATGATCGCCCTGGGCGAGCGCGTCGCGCAATTTGCCCGCCTCGGTATCCTGTTGATCGCAGAAGCGCCGTAAGGCCTGCAGGTAGAGCCGGGTATTTCCCATCATGCGGCGCAATGCCGGTGCGGTGTCGATGCCGGCGATGTCTGCATCGAAAGTCGGCGCTGGCGCGACGGCAGGGGTGGTTGCCTGCGCTACTGCCGCAGGTGGGCGCGGCCGAATCCAGACGCGCAAGGCTTGCCAGAGTTTCTCGGGTTCGATCGGCTTGGCCAGAAAGTCGTTCATGCCGGCATCCAGGCAGCGCTGTCGATCACTCGCCAGCGCATTGGCCGTCATGGCGACAACCGGTAGAGCATTCAACTCGGGTTTGCGCCGCAGCGCGCGGGTGGCTTCGAGGCCGTCCATGACAGGCATCTGCATGTCCATCAAGACCAGGTCGTAGGTGTTGGCCGCCAGCTTTTCCAAGGCGATTCGACCATTTTCAGCCAGATCGACGGTGCAGCAGGCCTGGCGCAACATTTCCTGGCCGACCTCCTGATTGACCTCGTTGTCCTCGACAAGCAGGATGCGGGCGCCGGCAATGTCCGCCAGTCCAGCGAGATTGGCCGGCAGGATAGTACTGCTCAGCGGTTCGGCGTGATCGCCGCGCAGGGCGCGCATGGCAGCGTCGAACAGCGCCGAGGCGCTGACCGGTTTGACCAGAACGTTGCCAATTCCAACCTCCTCCGCCTGACGGACGAGTTCCTCGCGTCCGTAGGCGGTAACCAGAACGAGTTGTGGATGCGCGGCAAGGGGCAAGGCGCGAATTTGACATGCTGAGTCGATGCCATTCATGCCGGGCATATGCCAGTCGATAAAGACCAGGTCGTAAGGAGTTTGCCTGTGGGCGGCGTTGGCAACGGCGGCCACCGCAGCAGCCCCGTCGCTGACGGCATCCACGACAAAGCTCATGCTGGACAGCATTCCGTGGATGACCTGGCGGGCATTGTCGTTGTCGTCGGCGAGAAGGATGCGGCGGCCACGCAAGTCTGGCTCCGGCAGCAGTTCCCGCAGCGCCGCATGGTGAACGCCGAAACGCGCCGTGAACCAGAAGGCGCTGCCTTTACCGGGACAGCTGTCGACACCGACCGTACCCTCCATAGCTTCGGCCAGACGCTTGGAGATCGCCAGCCCGAGACCGGTCCCTCCGTGTTTGCGCGTTGTCGATGCGTCGGCCTGGTTGAATGCGGAAAACAACGAAGCCTGTTCCTCGGCACTCAGCCCGATTCCGGTATCCCGCACGGTAAATTTCAGCCGAATATCCTCGGCGCTACGCTCGGAGACCCGTACCATGAGACTTATTTCGCCGGTTTCCGTAAACTTGATGGCATTGTTGGTGTAGTTGATCAGGATCTGATCGAGCCGCAAGGGATCGCCGATCAGATCGACGGGTACGTCATGGGCGATATCGAGGATCAGTTCGAGCCCTTTCCCGGTGGCTTTGGGGCCGATCAGGTTGGCGACATCGGCGATGGTTTCTTCAAGATTGAACGGGATCGTTTCGATCTTCAATTTGCCGGCTTCGATTTTCGACAGGTCGAGAATGTCGTTGATGATGCCCAGCAGGTGTTTGCCGGAGAGCTGGATCTTTTTCAGATAGTTGGTTTGTTGTGGCGTCAGCTCGGTGTTCAGCGCCAGATGGGTCATGCCGATGATGGCGTTCATCGGGGTGCGGATTTCGTGACTCATGTTGGCGAGGAAAGCCGATTTGAGGTGCGAAGCCTCTTCGGCCATATGGCGCGCCTTGTTCATCTCTTGTTCGATAAGCTTGCGCTCTGTTATGTCCCGGAACGAGACGACCGCGCCGACCACCGATTCATTGCGTGTCAGGCAAGCGCAGGAGTAGGCGACCGGAAACGCGGTGCCATCGGCCTGCATGAAGACTTCCTGGTCGCATGCAAAGCTCCGGTTTTCCCGCAGTGAGAGGACGATGGGGCATTCGGCAACCGGGTAGGGGCTGCCGTCGGGATGCTGGTAGTGCAATGATTCATGACTGGGCAGGCCGATCAAGTCCGCGGGGGCGGCATAGCCCAGCAGGCGCGCAGCAGCGGCATTGGCGAAGGTGATCCGCCCCGCCAGGTCGATTCCGTAGATACCTTCCGAGGTCGATTCGAGCAGGCGCCGCAACTCTTCCTCCTTGCGTCCCAGTTCTTCGGTCTGCGCGAGGAGCTCCCGGGCCAGACGCTCGGTGCGTAGGTTGCGTCGTTG
>CAZAWN010000080.1:5782-12260 GCA_964488825.1 uncultured Methyloversatilis sp.
GGAGGGTATCGTTCTTGATGGCGGCGGAAAGCAGTTTGAGCGGTTCTTCCACCACCAACTGGCCGTTGGCGATATGAATCTTGTCATGCATTAGTTGCCGGGCTTCGTAGGCGTTGCCGGCAGCGACCAGATCGACCAGTCGGTTGCGGAAGCTCTGGCGGTTACGCTGGCCATCGACGATTCTGTCGGTCAATACGGCATGCTCGGGCACCAGCGTGCGCAGCCGGTCGATTTCGCCAAGGAACTGGGCGTCGAATTGGTCAATCTGCCGGCGCACGGCGTCCAGGTTGGCGCCTTCCGCGTACAGAAGAGCACCCATCGCCTGCTTGTGTTGCAGGTGCAGAATCTGGAGCTTTTGCACGGTCAGGTTTGCTTCGTGCTGGCTTTCGTAAATGTGCCGCGCGGATTTCAGAATATGGTTGCTCTGAAGAATCGGTGGGATGCCGACCACCAGCATCGAGACTAGGGCGATGCATGCAAACAGCAGCATGTGCTGGAAGACCGTCAGATGGCCCAGTAGCGGAGGCACACGATGAGGTGGGCGAGTGGCCGAGGTCATGACAGTCCTGTATTCATAGTGCCTGTGGCCGAGGAATATCGATTTGGCCCGGCAGGGTCAGGGTGACGCTGGTTCCGTGTCCGAACCGGCTCTCGATACTGATCGTCCCGCCCAGCAACTCGATAATCTCCTTGACAATACTCATGCCGAGGCCGGTGCCGGGGATCTTTCCGCTGGTATCTGCGCGGTAGAAACGTTCGAAGATGCGGCCAAGCTGCTCGGACGTCATGCCGATGCCCTCGTCGATAAGACGGATGCCGATCTGCGCCGGCTTGTTTTCCGCTTTCTCCTTCTCCGCCCGGAAGATTTCAATGCGTACCGCGCCGCCCTGCGGTGAGTATTTGTAGGCATTCGACAGGATATTGCCGATGGCTTGGGTCAGTTTGCGCGGGTCGACGCGGACAAACCAGCGGGTGTCCGGGGCTGCCAGAATGGGCGCCTGACGATCTCTCGGCGGTTTGAACGCTGCGACGATTTCCTCGATCAAGGGGGTGAGTTCGCGGTCTTCGAGTTTGAAATCCTTGCTGCGGCGCGCTTCAATGCGGGCGAGATCGAGCAGTTCGTTGATGAGCCCCGCCATCAGTTTCGCGTTGCGGTGGATGGTTTCGACAAGGTTGTGACGCGTCGCTGCATCGAAGTCGTTGTTCAGCAAGACTTCGGCATAACCCAGCACGCTGGTCATCGGGGTGCGCAGTTCGTGTGCGGCTGTCGACAGAAATTCACTCTTCAAGCGGTCAACCTCGGTTTCCCGTGTGATGTCGCGAAAATGGATTACTTGCGAAACATGCCCTGCAGACGATAGCCGCATACCCGCCTGGATGACCCGCCTGGCCGGGTAGGCGAGTTCGAACATGATCGTCTCCCCTGGCTCGACAGTTGCCGTCACGCCAGCGCCGAGTTCCGCGGCGGATGCATGGAGGCCGGAGAACCCTGGAAACCGCCCGGCAGCGGAACTGATTTGTCCGAGTTGTCGGGCCAGCCCCGCTTCGTCGAGACCGAGGATCTGCGACTCGGCCAAACCCGTTATGCGCAGGAAGGCTGGGCTGACGTAGTCGATTTTCCCGTTCCGGTCGAGAGAGATGAATCCATCCGGACTCAAGTCGAAAATGGTTTTTAACTGCTGGGTAACTTCCTGAAGCGACGCTTCGAGTTGTTCGCGACGGCGTATTTCCAGGGTCAGCTCGCTGTTGCGTTGTTCTACATGCTCGCGACCCAGTTCGGCCGCCTCTTTTTCGGCTTGCAGGCGAAGCGTGGCAGCGTGCAGGCGATCCAGCCACATGGCGCCGAATAGCAGCAGCAGCGGAGTCAAGCCGGCAGCAAGCAGGATTTCCGGCGATGCCAGGTGGCCGTAGGCCTGGCTGGCTGAGACAAGGGTTATCAGAAAGAGCGGTACGCCAAGCACCTGGGTCTTGATCAGTAAAGTGTTATCAAGCGTTGAGCCAGCTACGTCATGCAGTAGTTTTGGTGCGGGGATCACACGGTTGTCTGGCGCGGCAACGAGTGTATTCAACTGAGCCGGGGTGATTGCCGGCGCCGCAGGGGCTCCACCGATATGCCAGCCGTTCGGGGTCAGCAACAGTTCGGTATGGCTGGCGGAAGAGACAATCAAGTTGCGGTAGAGCGTATCGTCGCTGTAGAACACCAGTACGAAGCCTTCGTGTTTCCCTTTGTGGCCAACGGGCCCGGTGACGATCAGCAGTTTGCGATGCACATCGATGACGAGACTGGCTTCTTTAGTTTGTGCATCGAAAGACGAATCAGCTAAGTCAGGGGCAGAGTCGGCAATGATCTGCCGTTCCGCGTCGAGGAAAACAATTCGTTTGGGCTGCGTGCCCTGGGCTTGGCCCGAGTATTCGTGAAAGCGGTCTTCGATGGCTTGCATGTTGGCAAAAAGGCCATAACGCAGCGACATGCCAAGATCGCGATTGAGCAGATAGGCGCGGATTTCAGGGCTTTCTGCGAGGCGTTGGGCTTGCGCATGGATGGCCTCGACACGCTCTCCGAGGGCGGCGACGCGTCGCTGGTTGTCGGCAACGAGATACGAATCGGTCTCGATGCGCATGCGTTGCCATTGGCTGGCGAAATACGCCAGCAGCGCCAGCGAGTACGCCGCAAACGCGAGGGCTATGGCGAGCGGCAGCCTCGGCAGGAAGCGTTTCTGCAGGCGATCAAAAGCCTGGTTTCGCATTTAGTTCTTCCGGATGAAGAATTCCGGGAAGTAGCGCTGGATGCCTGGGTAATACTTGCGCACCAGCTTGTCGTAGGTGCCATCGACGCGAATTTCCCGGAAATAGGCATTGAAGGCCTCCCGCAAGGCTGGGGACGATTTCGGGAATGCGGCGGCGAGCGCCTGTTCCGGAGAAATCGGGCCGATCACTTTGATGCGACCAGCCCATTTTTGCAGATCGAGAATTGCGGAAGGGACGTCCAGTAAGCTGAAGTCCACCTTGCCCTCGAGCAGGGTGGGCACCATTTCGTTGATATTGGTGCTTTGCGTGTAGGGTTTCAGGTCGATGCCTGTGCCCTTGAGGCCGTAGCTGGACGGGTCGAGGCAGGTTCTTTCCATAACCAGCAAGCTCTTGCGGCCGATGATTCCTTTTGTTTCGCGAATATCAGCGGCAAGGTCGGCACTGCCCTTGATCGGGGTGTAGTTCGCTTCGGCCTTGGCGATCAGCAACACTTGCGAGGGGAACGTGGGGTCGGAGTAAAGCAGCACCCTTTCGCGCCAAGGCAACATGGTGAAACCTGTGGCGATCATGTCGCCTTTTACCGGGTAGTCACCGACCAGTTCCACTGCATCACCCTTGATGGCCACATCCTTGCCGAGAAGGTCGCGGATGACGCTATAGAAATCGGAATAGACGAGGGTGTATTTCACGCCAAGGTGTTTGGCGAAGCCTTGTACCAGTTCGACATCGAGGCCATCGCCGGCGCCGGTGACGAAGTTCGCGTAGCGGATGCCGAGATGGCGCAGCTCGCCTTTCGCCTTGATCTCCGCCAGGTCGGCCCAGGCCGGCAGGGCGCTCAGCAGACCGAGCAGGAAGGCGATCAGCAGGGTGGTGGAACGGGGCGATTTCACGGTAATTCTCCTTCGGTTGATAGGGGGGTGGGGTCGGCTGTCAAGGCCGGTAGCCAGAGGGTGACGGTGGTGCCTTGGCCGGGGGAGCTGTCGATGTCGATCCTGCCGCCGTGCAATTCGATAATCTCCTTGACGATGCTCATGCCCAGGCCGGTACCGGGGATCTTCCCGCTGGTATCGGCCCGGTAGAAACGTTCGAAGATGCGGCCAAGCTGCTCGGCTGTCATGCCGATGCCGCAGTCTGCAATGCGTACGCCGTACTGTTGCGGCAAAGCTTCGCCGGTGTTTGTCGTTGCGCGCGGCGGCGTGATGAAGTCGATGACGACACGGCCGCCTTCGGGCGAGTATTTGTAAGCATTGGAAAGTACGTTGCCGATGGCCTGGGCGAGTTTTTTTTGGTCCGCGCGTACTGTCAAGGCTTCCGGAGGAAGAGCAATATCCGGGGGGGCACGACCTTTGGGAGGTTTGAAGCCGAGCACGATTTCTTGTACCAGAAGCTCCAACGACACGTTTTCTAGGAGAAAATCCTTGCCACGGCGGGCTTCGATACGCGCCAGGTCGAGCAGTTCGTTGATGATCGAGACCATCAGTTCGGTTTGGCGAAATACCATGTTCAGATACTCGCGCTGCTCTTCCGGCGGAAACTCCTGAGAGAGCAGCAGTTCAGTGAAGCCATAAATGCTGGCCATCGGCGTACGCAATTCGTGCGCGGCGGTCGAGAGGAATTCGCTCTTGAGCCGTTCCACTTCTTTCTCGTGGGTAATGTCACGGAAGTACAAAATATGCGGACCGGTTTCGCTGGCGGATTCGCGCAAGCCGATCTCGAGAATGCGTTTGCCCGCGCCCGACAGCTCCACGATCTGGCGAGCCTCGTCATGTGTTCCGGATGCCGTCGCGCCAGCGCCGACTTTTGTCTGGGCGCGCAAGGCCGGCAAGCCCGGGAAGCGGGCTGTTTCGATGCAGGCGGCAGCAAGCAAGGCGGAGAATGTCGCTTCGCCAAGGTTGTCGACCATTGCCGGGGCGAAGCCGGTCATGCGCAGGAATGCGGGCGAAGCATATTTGATGCGTCGGTGTTGATCGAAAGAAACGAATCCGTCGGGACTTAGTTCGAAAATCGCGTTGAGTTGTTCGTTGTGTTCGCGAATTTTTGCTTCGGCGGCGCGCCGGTCGCTGATATCGCGTGCGAAGCCCACGGTGCCCATGACTGTGCCATCGTCGGCAATCACCGGTTTTTTGTAGGTTTCGATCCAGCCTGCTGCGGAGCCGCCGGCTACCGGTTCTTCAACGGCTTTTTCCTGTCGACTGGTCATTACCGCAAAGTCATCGGCTCGATAGCGCTCTGCCAACTCGCGTGGCCAGACATCGAGGTCGGTCAGACCGACGACCTGTTCCGGACTGCCGCGGCCGCAAGCTTCGGCGAACATTCGATTGACGGCGAGAAACCGGCTATCGGCATCTTTCAGCCAGAATAAAAACGGCAGATTGTCGAGTGTAGCTTGCAGATAGAGTTCGCGTTGACGCAGGGCTTCGCTGGCGTTCTTCAGCTCAGTGATGTCGATGCGGTTGCCGACGATATAGCCGCTTGGTGTTCGGTGCTCGATGATCATCAGCCATCGCCCATTGCCAAGCTTCTGTTCGATGACTTCTCCGCGTGCTGAACGATGCTGCGCAACGCGTTCCTTTACCCACGTGTCGACACGGCCGATGGCTTCGCGGTATTGGCCGCGCTCGGCGCCCCGGCGGACGATTTCCTCGAAACTGGCACCGGGTACGATCAGGTCGCGGCTGTCCGCGTAGATGCGCAGATAGGCTTCGTTGCAGATTGCCAGATGGTCGTTTTCGTCGTAGATGGTGAAGCCGACCGCCACATGCTGGACCGCTTCACGCAGTAGGTTGTTGGCCAACTGCGCTTCGCGTTGGCTCTCCTCGTATTCTCGAGTACGTTCCGCAACACGCTGCTCCAGTACGTTATACGATTCCGCAAGACGTTCAACCATGGTATTGAAAGCGGCCGTCAGACGACCGAATTCATCGTTGTGGCGCACCGGCAAGGTGCCGCTTGGCCGACCGCTTTCTGCAATGTTCTCGGCGGCCGCCGCAATGGCGATCAACGGGCCGTGGATCAGTCGCACGATCATGCGGGCAAACAAGGTCAGGCTGGCAAAGACGAACAAGCCGGCGATCAGGAATATGGGCAGGAGAAACGCGAACAGATGGAATGTCTGGTTGTGCACTTCGATCAGGTGCCAGGTGATGAGCGAGACGACTACCATCACAACAAGACCCATCAGAATGGCCGGGACGATCAACGCCACCGCCAGTTTTGCCTGGAGGTCGAGGCGATCGAATGACCGGTAAAGATACCCGGGCGGCCCGGTTTCGGACCGCTGCCCGTTAGCTGGTCTCATTGTCGGAGTGAGTAGTGGCGAGAGCTTCCTTGATCGCATTGGCGAGTTGCAATGGACTAAAGGGTTTGACGAAGTAGGCGGTTGCCCCGCGTTGCATGCCTTCGTCGTAATCCCGCGTCTGGCCACGGGCGCTGACTATGATGACGCGGGTTTCGGCAAGCTGTGGTTCGGCGCGGATGGCTTCGAGCACCTGCAAGCCATCCAGATTGCCCGGCATCATGATGTCGAGGACAACCAGATCGGGGCGCTGTTGGCGAACGATTTCCAGCGCCCCCGCGCCATCCTCGGCTTCCAGAATGTCGAAGTTCTTGCCGAGTGTGATGCGGATGAGCCGCCGGATATCGGCATGATCGTCCACGAGAAGAATCTTTTTCATGGCATTTCCTTTGTTATGAAGGAGCGAATGAGTGGTTGCGATGGGGTTGCGCTTAA
>CAZAWN010000081.1:0-7639 GCA_964488825.1 uncultured Methyloversatilis sp.
CCCTACCTGTGCTTCGCCGCCCTGATGATGGCCGGCCTTGACGGCGTGCAGAACAAGATTCACCCGGGCGAGCCGGCCGACAAGAACCTCTACGACCTGCCGCCGGAAGAGGATGCGAAGATCCCGACCGTCTGCCACAGTCTCGAACAGGCCTTGGAATACTTGGACAAGGATCGCGAGTTCCTGACCCGCGGCGGCGTCTTCAGCAACGAGTTCATCGATGCCTACATCGACCTCAAGATGGAAGAAGTGCAGAAGTTCCGCATGACCACCCATCCGGTCGAGTACGACATGTACTTCTCGCTATAAGAAGTCGGCGCTGACCGGACGGCACGCAGGACGGGGCTCCCCCCCGTCCTGTTTTTCTTTTCCGCTACACTGCGCACATGAGCAATCGAATTCTTCCTATGGCCTTCCTCGCCGTCGCTTTGCCGGCACAGGCCGACACGCTTTACAAGTGTCTGAATCCGGATGGCCGGACGACCTATACCAATCAGAAGCTAGGCCAGAACTGTCAGATCATCGCGCAGGACAGACCCGTTTCTACGTTCCCGGCCCCCCCCGCCCAGAAGCCCAGGCAAGCGACGCCCGCCGACTTCCCGCGCGTCAATGGCGATCAGCAAAAGGCGCGCGATAATGATCGTCGATCGATTCTGGAAAGGGAACTGGCGGCAGAGCAGAAAAACCTCGCGGCCACCAAGAAAGAATTGGCCGATCAGGAGAACCTTATCCTGCCGGAAGAAAGGGTGGCCGGCGGCGGTATTCAAGGGGGCAAGCGCGAAGCGCGCATCCAGACCTATCGCGACCGGGTGCAACTGCACGAACGCAATCTCGAATCGCTGCGCAAGGAAATTGCGAATTTGAAGTAACCCCAAGTCTGGCGCGTTTTTTGCGTAATTTCTCGCCATGACCGCTTTGCCCGTTACGAAAATCCCGAAAGCCGATGCGGCAGCCCTGGCTGCCGTTGCCGGCCTTGACCTTCTTTCCTTTGCGGTTGTCTTGCTGGACGAGCAACTGCGTATCCGGCATTGCAATCCGGCGGCGGAAAACCTGTTCGCCATGAGTCAGCGCGTCTGTCGCGGCATGCCACTGGCCCAGTTGCTGGGTACGCCCCCCGTATTGATGGCCGCACTCGACAACGCCTTGCACAACAACTGGAGTTATACCGGGCACGACTTCATCGTCGCGCGGGCGCATGCCGAACCCATCCATCTCGATTGCACCGTAACCCCAGTCGACGCGCCCTATGCCCGGCTGCTGCTTGAATTTCGCCCGATCGACCAGCAACTCAAGGCGGCTCGCGAGGAGCGCGAAGCCGTCCAGCAGCGCGCCAATCAGGAGTTGATTCGCAACCTGGCCCACGAAATCAAGAATCCGCTGGGCGGCATTCGCGGCTCGGCGCAACTGCTCGACAGCGAGCTGGCGCGCATGGAAAATGCCGCTGAGCTGCGCGAATACACGGAGGTGATCATCGGCGAAGCTGATCGCCTGCAAGATCTGATGCATCGCCTGCTCTCGTCGCACCGCGCCATGCAGCCCGCGCAAATCAGCATTCATGAGGTGCTGGAGCGTGTGCGGCGGCTGATTCTCGCGGAGTTTCCCGGAGTGCGTATCCGCCGCGATTACGATACATCGCTGCCCGACATTACCGGCGACCGCGAACAACTGATTCAGGCCATTCTCAACATCGTGCGCAATGCAGCCCAGGCAATGAAGGGGGAGGGGGAAATCGTCACACGCACCCGCGCCCTGCGGCAAGTCACTCTGGCGAAGAAACGTTACCGCCTGGCGATGGAGTTGCAAATCATCGACAATGGTCCGGGGATTCCGGCCGAGATACGCGACCGAATTTTCTATCCCCTGGTTTCGGGACGCGCAGGCGGCACCGGTCTGGGACTGGCCTTGGCGCAGAGCTTCGTCCAGCAACACCATGGCAGTATTGAAGTTGAATCGCAGCCCGGACGCACCTGTTTCACCCTACGTCTGCCGCTGCAAAACGGAGAGATCAAAAACAAATGAACGACGCGACGAATACGGTCTGGATCATCGACGATGATCGCTCAATACGCTGGGTGCTGGAAAAGGCGCTTGGCCGTGCCGGTATCGCCAGCGCGAGTTTCGACTCTGCCGATGCGGCGCTCGAACGATTGGCTGCAAATCAGTCGCCGCGCGTCCTGATTTCGGATATCCGCATGCCCGGTACGAGCGGCCTTGACCTGCTCAAGCAGGTCAAGCAGGATCGCCCCGATCTGCCGGTGATCATCATGACGGCCTACTCCGATCTCGACTCTGCTGTGGCGGCTTTTCAGGGCGGAGCATTCGAGTATTTGCCCAAACCCTTCGATGTCGATCAAGCGGTAGCTCTGGTGCGCCGCGCCCTTGAGCAGGTCGCGCCCCAAAATGGTGCACCACCTGCCGCCTTGCTCGCCCCTGAAATCATCGGACAGGCGCCGGCGCTGCAAGAGGTCTTCCGTGCCATCGGGCGTTTATCGCAGTCGCACGCCACGGTATTGATCAATGGCGAATCGGGAACCGGCAAGGAACTTGTGGCGCGCGCGCTGCATCGCCATAGTCCACGCAAGGACGGCCCGTTTGTCGCCTTGAACACGGCAGCGATTCCGCGCGATCTGCTCGAGTCGGAGCTGTTTGGCCACGAAAAAGGCGCTTTCACCGGCGCCAACACGCAGCGGCGCGGACGCTTCGAAGAGGCGGCCGGGGGCACCCTGTTTCTTGACGAGATCGGCGACATGCCGGCCGAACTGCAAACCCGCTTGTTGCGCGTTCTTTCCGACGGCCAGTTCTATCGCGTCGGCGGGCACCAGCCCATCCGCGCCAACGTCCGTGTCATAACTGCGACCCACCAGAATCTCGAAGAACGCGTCAAGGATGGCCTGTTTCGTGAAGACCTCTTCCATCGCCTCAACGTTATTCGTCTGCGCCTGCCGCCCTTGCGCGAACGCCGCGAAGATATCCCGGCGTTGGCACGCAGTTTTCTGGCCAATAGTGCCCAGCAGCTCGGTGTCGACCCCAAGCGCATGCCTCAAGAGACGCTCGGGTTTCTCGAAGGCGCTCCCTGGCCGGGCAACGTACGCCAACTGGAGAATCTCTGTCACTGGCTAACCGTGATGGCGCCTGGTCAAACTATCGAGATTGACGACCTGCCCGCCGAAATGCGCGAGACGCCGCAAACCGCGGTCGTCGCCGACTGGCAAGCGCAGCTTGCCGCCGTTGCCGACACCCTACTAACCCGCGAACAGGGCGCCGTCTGGGACAAGCTTAGCAAGTCATTCGAGGCCACGCTGATCCGCCGCGCCCTGGCCGCCACCGGGGGCAAACGCATCGAAGCCGCTCAACTGCTCGGCATCGGCCGGAACACGATTACCCGGAAGATTCAGGATCTGGAACTGGATGGAGGAATGGATTAAGGTCGCCGGCCTGGACGAAACTCCGGCTCTCTCTCACGCGACTCCCGGTCCACTCCCATCTCATCCCGATGCTCGCGCCACCTCTGAAGCCTTCCTTCTCTACCGCCGCCGCGATCAGGTTCGACCGTGTTCGGCTGAGGCATGGGTGGAGATGGCCGGATATTTGGAATAAATGGGCGCTCGGGACGCTCGGGGCGCTCAAGCCGAGGGGCGTCTGGCGGTGCAGCCCTCCTTCCTGGTTCGTACCGCGGATGATGATCCCGCGGTACAGGGCGCGGAAGCGGCCTGAAATCGCCCTCCCGATCCCAGCGACCGCCATGTCGCCGCCAGTGATCGCCATTCCGCTCCCAACGGAACGGCGACCATAAATAGCCTGGACGAGGCGCTTCCCAGCGTCCCGAAACCCAGTGATAGCGAGAGCCAACCCAGTCCCAGTAACCGCCGACCCAGATGTGTCCAGCGACCGGTGGGGCGCCGATGTATTCGTAGCGAGGCGGCGGCGGGGCGGTATAGACGGCTGGCGCATCATAGTAGTCTCCATACGGATCGTCGACCGCAACAACAGCGCAGCCACCCATAAACATTGTCATCGCTGCCAGAAGCACTGGCAATACCGGGGCCTTCATGCACATCCCTTTCCTGTTAGCGAAGCTGGTCTGGATCGCCGCTTCGATTGGAGTAACGTCTGTTCCTCGGCTCTTGCATACGGGAGAAATCGATTGTTACAAAGATTTGCTTCTGTCCGAGGTAGAAGCATCTTCGGCGGTATGATCGGGCCATGATCGATCTGGCCAAGCTTTCCGCTGCACTGGGGGCCGAAGCCCGACGCTTCGATGCTGACTTTATGCCAGTCTGCGATTCAACCAATGCTGTGCTGCTTGCCCGCGCCGAAACCGGTGCGCCGACAGGCACGGTGGTCATTGCCGACGCCCAAACTCACGGTCGGGGACGCCATGGCCGGACCTGGGTTTCGGGGCCAGGAGATAGCCTGACTTTTTCTCTGCTTTGGCGATTCAACGCAGGCACTGTGCCTCTCGGTTTGTCGCTCGCCGTCGGGGTGGCGGTCTGTCGCTCGCTGTCAAAAGTCGGCGCTGGTGAGACGGCACTCAAATGGCCGAACGATGTTATGAAGGAAGGCCGAAAACTCGCCGGGATACTGGTCGAATTGCTGCCTGGTAAACCGCACGTGGCAGTGATCGGGATTGGTCTCAACTTACGCATTCCCGCAGGGCTGTCAGACGCACTGCACCCCAAGGTGGCTGAACTTGGCCAAGACTTCGACCCCCATCGTTTGTTGGCCTCGTTACTAAGCGAGTTGCGCAGCGTACTCGGCGATTTCTCCGCCGATAGCTTCGCTTGTCTGCGTAATGAATGGTGCAAGTTGGATGCCTATCGCGATACCCCCGTACGCCTGCTGAGCGATTTTGCACCTGCACGTCTCGGCATCTGTCGCGGTGTCGATAATGACGGCGCCTTGCTGTTCGAGTCGGCGGGCGTAATCGAACGGGTTCTGTCCGGTGAATTGTCCTTGCGAGCAGCGTAATGATCCTATGTCTTGACGCTGGCAACACTCGTTTGAAGTGGGGTTTGCACGACGGGGACGCCTGGCTCGCTCAAGGTGCTTGCGCCCATGTCGATTGCGCTGGACTGGCGGCAGGAATTCCAGCCGGCTGTACGCGAATTCTGGCTTGCAATGTTGCTGGCGATACCGTCGCCGCACATATCAAAGCGCTGGCGGCCTCGCTTAACCTCCCTCTCGCGTGGTTCCGCAGTACGGCAGCCTGCTGTGAAGTGACCAACGGTTACGCCAACCCATCCCAACTCGGCGCCGACCGCTGGGCAGCCTTGATTGGGGCGCGTCGGTTTCATGCTGGCCCTGCGCTCGTTGTCACGGCCGGTACGGCAACCACGATTGATCTACTCACGGCTGCAGGCCATTTCGCCGGCGGATTAATCCTGCCTGGCCTCGAACTGATGCGGCAGGCGCTTGCGCGCAATACTGCAGCGTTACCGGCAGCACAGGGAACTTATTGTGATGTACCCACCAACACCGACGACGCCATCGTCAGCGGAATCCTGCACGCTACGCTCGGAGCAATCGAACGGATGGCACTCCGCCTTTCGCCAACGACGACCAAAGCCGACTTTCTTTGCGTGCTATCGGGTGGGAGCGCCGACCTGATCGAACCTCATTTCCAGCTGCCCCACCTGCACATCGAACACCTGGCACTCGAAGGACTGGCACGGGCGGCGTGGTCGCCGCCCGTAAACCCTCATTTCGACTGAGGCTTGGCGGCAGGTGTTGTGCTGCTCGGGGCTGGAGCAGTTGTTTTTTTCGCCGGTGCAGACTTCTTCGCAGGCACTGCTTTGGAAGTCTCGGCTGAAACCGAACGCGCTGACGGCGGCGGCTCACCCGACCCCTTGTGCTTTGCATCGATTTCCCAGACCAGCTTTTGCACGAGACGCTGCACCATGCCATCGAGCGTCAGCCCGCCTTGGGCGCCCTTTGAGAAGCCCATTACGGATGAGGACTTCGCCCCGACTTCCATTTTTTCTTCCGTATAGCCGGTTGCGACTTGCTCGGTAGTCACGGCATTCAGCACTTTGTAGCGCATACCGATAATCCACACCCCAGTACCCTCATCGGTTTTGACGGAGCCGACCACTGTGCCTGCCGCTTGCGCCCCACGATCATAACCACCCAATACACCAATCAATTGCCCCACCGCCCTGCCGTCAAAACCTTCTTGCGCTGCGGCAACCTGTTCGGCTTTCAGGATATCCAGCTTGACTACCCATTTGGTTGTTTTCAGCTTCCCTTTTTGCAGAACTTTGCTGGCAGCAGCCGGGTCACCCATCGTATATGCCAGTTGAAACTCATTCAACAAAGGCCCCATGTCGGACCGTTCTAGCACGCCGAAATTGGCGCGGCCCAACTCGAGTTCGGCAAAGTCGGCAATGTTATTCGGGCCAAACTTCTGTGTGAAGGTTGCGTTATTGCTCTTGATTTCACCCGGGATGACCACGAGGTTCGGTCCGCGCATCGCCGAGTTTTGATAGTCGATTGGCTTGTACATCGCCTTGTCGGCCATCTCGTTTGCCCGTTGTGATGTGTCGGACCCGGCAGTCGGCGAAGGATTGTTGGCATCTTCGGGACGGGACGGAGCCGACTGCATGCATCCCGACAGGAAGAAGCCCGCCAGCATGGCGGCAAGAGTTGAACGTCTTAAAGCATGAATCATTCGGACTTCCCCTTTACTTGAATTGTCAAAAAGTGCTTATTCTATGTGCTTGCGATTGTTATCCCAGTTCCCCTGAAAAATGACTCCGCCTGCAGGGTTATATTGGGTGCCCTGCCCGTGTCGCATGCCATTTCGCCACTGCCCTACATACTTTTCGCCATTCGGCCAGAAGTATGTCCCGCGGCCCTCGATTGTTCCATTCTTGAACTCGCCCACGTACTTCTCCCCATTCGCCCATGACCGCTCGCCTGGGCCGTCGAATCGGCCGCTTTTAAACTGCCCAGAGTATTTTTCACCGTTAGGCCAGGTGAAGACGCCTTGACCATCGCTGTTGCCATCCTTGAACGGACCGACGTACTTCTCGCCATTTGCCCAAGTCCTCGCGCCACGACCGTCAATTCTGCCGTCCTTGAACTCACCCATATATTTTTCGCCATTGGGCCAAGTACGGACTCCCTGCCCTTCGATCCTGCCCTCAACAAACTGGCCTTCATAGCGTTCTCCACTCGGCCAGTAGTAGCTGCCCTGCCCGTGACGCATCCCATTCTTGTACGCACCCGCGTAGCTTGTCGCCCCTTGGGCATCGCGTTCCACGCCTGTGCAATCATTCCACTCGCTCATCTGTGCGGAGGCGGAACAGGCTGGCAGGGAGGAGGATGTATCCAAGATATCCGCACCGCTTAACCCCTGCCGGGTTTCCGCGCTCCCCGCAACAGCTGGCGCCGGGGGCGCTGCTGACTGGGCCGGCTTTTCCACTACGTGCGGAGCGACGGTAGCGCTCACGGTGGTCTTCTCATGGCTGATAACGGGTAACGGGGCTGTCTTGGAGGTTGCTGAGATACTACGGGTTTGCGCTTCGACATGCTGTTCCCGGGAGGGCGGAGCCACAGTTGGAACAGAAGTCGGCGCTGGCGGGACGGCACTTCGCTCTGGTTCTGGGGCAGACTGGCCCGCCGAGGCCAGTGCAATCCG
>CAZAWN010000081.1:7739-12070 GCA_964488825.1 uncultured Methyloversatilis sp.
CTACCGAGCGGGTTGCCGGAACGGGATCGGGCGCTGCTCCAGCCTCCTTATATTTCGCATCGATATCCCAGACCAGTTTTTGCACGAGGCGTTGCACCATGCCGTCAAGGGTCAGCCCGCCCTGAGCGCCTTGCGAGAAACCAAGAACGGAACTGGTTTTCGCGCCAATCTCCATTTTCTCTTCCGTGTAGCCGGTGGCCACCTGCTCGGTCGTCACGGCATTGAGAATTTTGAAGCGCATGCCGATGATCCATACCCCGGTACCCTCATCGGTTTTGACTGAGCCGAGAATGTTTCCTGCCGCATCGCTGTTACGACGGGCCGTGTCACTCCGCGTGCTGCCGAAGATGCTGATGAGTTGCCCGAGCGCTCGCCCGTCGAACCCGCCTTGAGCGGTAGCAACCGGTTCGGCTTTGAGGATGTCGAGTTTCACAACCCACTTAGTTGTTTTTAATTTGCCCTTTTGCAGGATTTTGCCGGCTGCTACCGGATCGCCCATCGTGTAAGCCAACTGGAACTCTTGCAAAAGCGGCCCCATGTCTGAACGTTCCAGCACGCCAAAGTTGGCGCGTCCGAATTCAAGTTCAGCAAAATCTGCAATGTTATTGGGGCCAAACTGTTGGGTAAAAGTAGCGTTGGTACTCTTGATTTCGCCGGGAATCACGACCAAATGAGGCCCGCGCATGGCGGCATTCCGGTATTCGACCGGTTTGTACATTGCCTTATCGGCCAACTCATTGGCACGCATCGAGGCATCTGAACCGCTGGCCGGAGAAGGGTTGCCAACATCTTCCGGGCGATTTGAGTCCGCCTGTACCGCGAAGCTGAGCAACGCCCCCACCAACGGGGCCGCCCATTTTGAGAACGGGCTCATGCTATATGTCCTTGTTTTCCTGCTTCTTTAGCTTATTTGTATCGCGAATCTATTTCCCAGACGAGTTTCTGCACGAGGCGTTGCACCATGCCGTCGAGCGTCAACCCGCCCTGCGCGCCGGACGATACGCCCAGAACGGAAGTCGACTTCGCCCCAACCTCCATTTTCTCTTCGGTGTACCCTGTCGCGACCTGCTCGGTGGTGTTAGCGTCGAGCAGCTTGTAGCGCATGCCGATAATCCATACGCCGGTTGCCTCGCCGGTTTGCACCGAACCGACCACCGTGCCGGTCGCCGCGCCGCCGCGCCCGCCGCCGAAAATTGACAAAACCTGGCCAATGGCGCGACCATCGAAACCTTCTTGAGCCCGTGCCACCTGTTCGGCCTTGAGGATGTCGAACTTCACCACCCACTTGGTCGTCTTGAGCTTGCCCTTTTGCAGGACTTTATTGGCGGAAGCAGGGTCACCCAGTGTGTAAGCCAGTTGAAACTCCTGCAACAGCGGCCCCATGTCAGTCCGTTCAAGAATCCCGAAGTTGGCTCGCCCCAACTCCAACTCACCAAAGTCGGCGATGTTGTTCGGGCCGAATTTCTGGGTGAAGGTTGCATTGTTGCTCTTGATCTCGCCGGGAATGACAACCAGCATGGGACCACGCTTGGCCGCATTGGCATAGTTAACCTCTTTGTACATACCCTTGTCGGCCATCTGATTGGCCGTTTTCGACGTATCGGAACCGGCCGTCGGTGAGGGACTGTCGAATACCGGTTGCGCTATCGCAATAGAACTAAGGCAGGTCAGGAGAAGCGTCAAGACTCTGGTTTTCATTGCTTCGGCTCCTGTTTTCTAGGTGCACAGTAGCCGGACAGTATCTTCAGCACAGCATCGTCGCCACGCTGCTTGATGAGATCCAGTGCCATGCCAAGCGTATCGGCGCCAAGGGAGGATTCGGAATTTAGAACGGCCTCGGAAATGTAATAGCCGTTGACGTCGACTAAGGCAAGATTAAGGCTCACATAGGTTTCGGTCGTCTTGCGTAGTGGACTGAAGGCGCGACGCGAAGTGATCAATCCGCGCAACGTCAGGGTGGCATCTTGCTTCTGCACCACTCGCTGCGCCTTGGATGGATCGACAACGAAATGGGCGTCGATCTCGGGCTGAATCATCTTTTTCTTCAGATCCTCGCGATTCAAAATACTCATTCCGTGTTGCTGAAAGCGACGCTCAATTTCGGCGCCATGAGCATCGTATCGAGTTTGCGTGGCATTCATGCCATTGGTGTAACGTTCAGCGAGCAGCAGCAATACCCTTTCACTCGCCATCTGCTGCTTGCAGTCGCTCGTGATGGTGTGCTCAAGGCTTTCCGTCTTTCCACCTGCCGTCGGCTTGGCCTGTGGAATCCCTGTGGCAGCGAAGCAGCTGCCATAAGCAATCAGCATCGATGCGATGCACGCATGTTTAAGCAGGGACGGGCGGAGGTTTTTCGTCATGTTATTGCCTTTCTAGTTCTGATATCGGATAAGTCAATCTGCACAATAATCGCCGAACAACCGGCCGAGGACTTCCTCGCTCTTCTCGTCCCACAGCGCACGAATCGCCTGCTGTCGATTGCTGCCTGAAAAACTGCTGCCATAAGCCGTCGCTGCAGCCACGGCGTTGCCATTTTTCTGCAACAGTGTGAAATCGGCAGTGAGATCGACTTCATTGATCCCTAGCGTGCGATTCACACCGTGCGATCCGGTAATCCGTCCGCGAACAACGAGGTCAGCGGATGCCTTGTTCGCAGCGAACTTGACCCCGATGGTTCTTAGTTTAGCCTCAAGCGAGGAACGAACGACATCCCCCCCCCCGCTACGATCGGTAAGATCGAGGACTATTCTTTTGTTCCGGATTGAATCACGGCAGGAGATTGAAAGAAATTCAGCCGCCTTTACGACTGCTTGCTCACTATCGTCAGAGAAACTAAAAGGTCGCGCCGAACTATAGACGCCTCCGGGGCGTGCCGCTGCAAGCTTGGCTGGGGGCGGATACGAAGGTTGGGGTGCATAGATCGGAGCAGCCGAGGGCGAGGAAGCTGCACCAGTACCACTCTCACCGGCAGCTCGCACATCTGAACGCGCCATTGTCGATTGTCGTCCTTTAAGTGACTGTAGGCGATTTTTTGCCAGCTCGGTAAATTTTCCATTCGGATACTGCGACAGATAAGATTCAAAATCAGCTGAACTTTCACTGTTGGCGATGGTATTCCAGTAGGCCAGTTCGATGGATGCATTATCTACACCCCCTCTTCCAGCCGGAGGCGGGACAAAGTACATGTCGGCCCCCTTGAGGCTCGACTCTTCGCGCGGTGACTGGCGCTTGCCGGCAATCTGCTCGGACTCGACTTCGACCGCTTCGCGTGTGCGTTTGAAAATCTGCTCGATCGTCATGCCAGGCACCTTCGCATTTGCCATCAGATGCTTGGTGTAAAGCCCATTGCGGCCGGTGCCATCCAGAGCTTCGGTGCCGGGAGCGGTAGAGAAGGCGATGAGCGAACCGGAGGGTGCATCCATCGGCGCGAGACCACGCGACTTCAGCGAGCGCGTCTTGACGAAAGGATTGTTGCGGCAGGCATCAAGTACCACAACATTGACTCGGTTTTTCGAGTCTTCCATGTATCGCAACACGATGTTGGCCGGCATCGCGTGTTGCTTGACATCCATCTCGTTGCGCAACGGCACACCCACCGGCAGCAGATAATTCTCGCCATCGACCTGAACGCCGTGACCGGCGAAGAAGAACAGGCCAATGCCATCGTTGTTGTTTAACTTGGAACCAAAGTCGCGCACTGCCTGGGTCATTGCCTCTTTCGACTGATCGGTCAGTACCTTTACCTCAAAACCAATCTCTCTCAAGACTTTGGCAAAGTCGTTGGCGTCGTTGGCCGGATTGTCGAGGGGGCTGGCCGAGTAGGAAGCGTTGCCGATCAGAAGAGCTTGGTTTTTCGCCCACGCTGGCATAGCCAGCACCAAGACACAAGTAAGCAATAGATTAATGCCGACTTTCCGCATGCTTCCTCCCGCTATTTTTAACACCTACGATCCCAAATTGGGCCTGCAACCAGAGAAATCGGATGATTATCTGACTCTGGGAGCATCTGGAAACCCCTTGAGAAACAACCTACGTAATTCCTGCAACTCCTGCTCGCTCATTCCCACCATCCGAGCACTGAAAGCACGTGGATCAGGAGTGTAAAGCAAATAAGCTTGCGACTCGTTGATCATTAAATCCTCATTCTCAGCATCATAGCCAGACTTGCTCAAGAAGGATCGAAAACTGCTGCGTTGCCTTTCGTTTAGTACCTCACTCCAAAATATGCGACACCAGTTGCGAAAAAGAGGATTGGTGTAATACTCGGCATGGCTGATCTCATGAGTCAATATCGTCAGTCTCGCCAATCGGGATACCTGCGGCTCTGTACC
>CAZAWN010000082.1:0-10571 GCA_964488825.1 uncultured Methyloversatilis sp.
CAAATCGACCCTGGCGGATCGCATCATTCATCGTTGCGGCGGATTATCAGACCGTGAAATGTCCGCACAAGTGCTGGACTCGATGGATATCGAGCGCGAGCGCGGCATCACCATCAAGGCCCAGACCGCGGCGCTTTGGTATCAGGCGCGTGATGGCCAAAAATACAACCTGAATCTGATCGACACGCCGGGGCACGTCGACTTTTCCTACGAAGTGTCGCGCAGTCTTTCCGCTTGCGAAGGAGCACTGCTGGTTGTCGATGCTTCTCAGGGCGTCGAAGCGCAGACGGTGGCGAACTGCTATACGGCGATCGAACTGGGTGTCGAGGTGGTGCCGGTACTCAACAAGATGGATTTGCCGCAAGCCAATCCCGACGGTGCGCGCGAGGAGATCGAAGAAGTCATCGGCATCGATGCGACCGACGCGATTCCCTGCTCGGCCAAGACCGGGATGGGCGTGGACGATATTCTCGAGGCTGTCATTGCCCGCGTGCCGCCGCCCAAAGGCGATCCGACGGCGCCGCTCAAGGCCTTGATCATCGACTCGTGGTTCGATAACTATGTTGGCGTGGTCATGCTGGTGCGCGTGGTCGATGGTTCTTTGCGCGCCAAAGAGAAAATCCGCCTGATGTCGTCAGGTTCGATGCATCTTTGCGAACAGGTGGGTGTGTTTTCTCCCAAGTCGCAGCCAAAGGAAGTTCTCTCGGCCGGCGAAGTGGGTTTCATCATTTCCGGTATCAAGGAACTGCAGGCCGCCAAAGTCGGCGATACCGTGACGGCTGCCGACAAGCCCGCGGCGGTGGCTTTGCCGGGTTTCAAGGAAATCAAGCCGCAGGTTTTTGCCGGCTTGTATCCGGTCGAGTCGAACCAGTACGACCAGTTACGCGAATCGCTGGAAAAACTTCAACTCAACGATGCTTCACTGCACTACGAACCCGAGGTTTCCCAAGCGCTCGGCTTTGGTTTCCGCTGCGGTTTCCTCGGTCTGTTGCACATGGAAATCGTCCAGGAACGTCTGGAACGCGAGTTCGATCAGGACTTGATCACGACGGCGCCGACGGTGGTCTATCAGGTCAAGTTGCGCGACGGTACCGAAATTCTCGTTGAGAATCCGTCGAAGCTGCCCGATGGGCAGAAGGTCGAGGAAATCCGTGAGCCGATCATTACCACCGCGATTTTTGTGCCGCAGGATTACCTGGGGGCGGTGATTACCCTCTGTGAGGCTAAGCGCGGTTCGCAGGTCGATATGCGTTATCACGGGCGGCAGGTGCATGTGACCTACGAAATGCCGCTGGCCGAAGTGGTCTTCGATTTCTTCGACAAGCTCAAGTCGGTGTCGCGCGGCTACGCTTCGCTCGACTACGAATTCAAGGAGTACCGCGCTGCGGATGTGATCAAGCTCGATATTCTCATCAATAGCGAAAAGGTCGACGCCTTGTCGGTGATCGTCCATCGCGCCAACGCGAATTATCGTGGCCGCGAACTGGCGTCCAAGATGCGCAGCCTGATTCCGCGCCAGATGTACGATGTCGCCATCCAGGCGGCGATCGGATCGACCATCGTGGCACGCGAAAACGTCAAGGCCATGCGCAAGGACGTGCTGGCCAAGTGTTACGGCGGCGACATTACGCGCAAGAAAAAGTTGCTGGAAAAGCAGAAAGCCGGCAAGAAGCGCATGAAGCAGGTGGGCAGTGTGGAAATTCCGCAGGAAGCCTTTCTGGCCGTACTGCGCGTGGATGACAAATAACGGTACGAACGATGAACTTCGCCCTGATTCTCTTCATATTGCTGGTGGTCAGCGCCGTGTTGTGGCTTGCGGATCGTTTCGTGTTTCGCAAGCGACGCGCGCCGGGCGCCAAGGAACCGCTCTGGGTCGAGTATGGCGCGAGTTTCTTTCCGGTGATTCTGATTGTTTTTGTGCTGCGCTCCTTTCTCGTCGAGCCGTTCAAGATTCCTTCCGGTTCGATGTTGCCGACCCTGTTAATCGGCGATTTCATCGCGGTGAATAAATACACTTATGGCATCCGTCTGCCGGTGATCAACAAGAAAATCGTCGCACTGAATGAACCGGAGCGGGGGGATGTGATCGTCTTCCGTTACCCGCCCGATCCCTCGCTCGATTACATCAAACGCGTGGTCGCGGTGCCCGGGGATCGCGTGGCCTATCTCGACAAGCGTCTGACGGTCAATGGCAAGCCCGTCGAACTCAAGCAGTTGGAAGATTATTTTGATACCGAACGCCTGTTCTACACTCCGCGTTACGAGGAGGCGTTCGGTGAGCGCAAGCATACGATCCTGATCGAGGATGCCGCTCCAGCCTATGTTCCGCATGTGATGCAATTTCCGCAGCGTGACAAATGTCTCTACAATGCGGCGGGCGTGGTCTGCGAGGTTCCGGAGGGTCACTATTTCGTGATGGGCGACAATCGCGACAACTCGCAGGATAGTCGGGTATGGGGCTTCGTCCCCGATGAGAACCTGGTCGGGAAGGCGTTCTTTATCTGGTTCAATTTCAGCGATTTGAAACGAATCGGTAGTTTCAATTGAATAATTGGGAGGTGCGATGAGAGATCGTCAACGGGGAGTAACGCTCCTTGGTCTGCTTTTCGCTTCGGTCCTTGTGGCCGTGGTTGCCTTGTTGGGCATCAAAGTTGTTCCCGAGTATGTAGAACATTGGCAACTCAAGAAGATTATCAGGAAAGTGGCTTCCGAAGCGAGCAGCGATGCGAGCGTCAGACAGATCAAGAGTGCCTTCGAAAGACAAGCTTCGGTTGATTACATTACTTCGATTACTGCGGATGATCTGGATATCAGCAAGCAGCAAGGACTTGTCGTGGTTTCCTTTGCCTATGAGAAGCGCATTCCTTTGTTCTCGAATGTCACTCTGCTGCTGACCTTCCGTGGTAACTCCAGGGAATAGATTTGTCTTCGCGACTTGAACGGGCGCTTGATTACAACTTCGTCAAGCAGGATTTGCTGCGTCAGGCGCTGACACATCGCAGCCACTCGTCTCCGCATAACGAGCGGCTGGAATTCCTTGGGGATAGCGTACTCAATTGCGTTGTTGCCACCTTATTGTTCGCCCGATTTCCTCAGTTGAAAGAAGGCGATCTGTCGCGTCTGCGCGCCAATCTGGTCCGCCAGGAGTCGCTGGCGGAGATTGCCGGCGGACTGGGCTTGGGTGATCTGCTTCTGCTTGGCGAGGGAGAGCTCAAAAGCGGCGGATTTCGGCGTCCCTCGATACTCGCCGATGCGCTTGAGGCGCTGATTGGCGCCATTTATCTGGATGCCGGCTTCGATCAGGCATTGGCAACCATCCAGAAACTTTACAGCTCGCGAATTGCCGAAATTGATCCGAAAGAGTCCGCCAAGGACGCTAAAACCGCTTTGCAGGAATGGTTGCAAGGACGGCGGATGACTTTGCCTCACTATGCACTGAGAGAAACTCATGGTGATGCGCACGCACAGGAATTTACGGTCGACTGCCGAATTCAGGCCATCGATCTGATCGCCACGGGGCGTGGGCCAAGCAGACGTGCTGCGGAGCAGGCAGCCGCACATGCTGCATTAATGCAACTGAGGTCCAATTGAGGCATTCATGACATTAGTATCCCGAAATTTCCGCGCCGGTTATATCGCCATCGTCGGCTGCCCGAACGTCGGCAAGTCCACCCTGATGAATCGACTGGTGGGCGTCAAGCTGAGCATTACCTCCAGCAAGGCCCAGACGACGCGCCACCGCATTCACGGCATTCTGACCACAGATGCCTGCCAATATGTCTTTGTGGACACTCCTGGCGTTCAGCAACAGCATCGCGGCGCTCTGAACCGGGCAATGAATCGTACCGTGAATACGGTACTTGCCGATGTGGATGTGATCCTCTTCGTTGTCGATGCGAATCTGAGAAACGGGCTACGCGCAGCCGACCGTGAGGCACTTGCCCGACTGCCGGCTGACAAGCCCGCAGTGCTTGTCATCAACAAAATAGATCGTCTAACTGATAAGAATGCATTACTGCCCTTTATCGCAGCCATCGCCGAAGAGCACGCGTTTGCCGATATCGTGCCGGTAAGCGCCGAGAAGAGTCTCAACCTCGGTACTCTCTTGGAGGTTGCGGGCCGTCATTTGCCTTCGGCCGAGCCGATTTTTTCCGCGGATGATTTGACCGACCGATCCGAACGCTTTCTGGCTGCCGAGATCTTGCGCGAGAAGCTGTTTCGCAATCTGGGCGACGAGTTACCCTATGGCATCGCCGTCGAAATTGAAAAGTACGAGGACGACGCTGGTCTGCGCCGCATTCATGCGGCGGTGATCGTGGACAAGGATGCTCACAAGGCCATTGTGATCGGCAAGAAGGGCGAACGGCTCAAGCGCGTGGCCAGCGATGCACGCAGGGACATGGAGCAACTCTTCGACGGGAAGGTCTGGCTGGAAACCTGGGTTAAGGTGAAGAGCGGCTGGGCCGACGACGAGCGCGCGCTCAAATCCCTGGGTTACGAGTGAGCCGGCAGCAGCGCATCGATGAGGCGGCGGCGTACATGCTGCATGCCTGGCCCTACAGCGAAACGAGTTTGATCATTGAAGTTTTCGCGCGCGATTACGGCCGCGTTCCGATGCTGGCGCGCGGTGCACGGCGTCCGCGTTCCGCCCTGCGAGGCGTCCTGCACGCCTTTCAACCCCTGGAACTGGGCTGGTTCGGCGGCGGCGAGGTCAAAACGCTGGCCAAAGCCGAATGGCTGGGAGGCGTTCCGCTCCTGCAGGGCGAAGGACTGATGCTGGGCTATTACCTCAACGAATTGCTGCTGAAACTGTTGCCCCGTGAGGATGCACACACGGTATTGTTCGATGCCTACGCCAGCGCGCTGGCGGCCCTCTCCCGTGGCGCGACCGAGACCGCCGAATTGCGCCGCTTCGAAAAGACGCTGCTGCGCGAGTTGGGCTATGGTCTGCAGCTTGAACACGATATTCATGGCAAGCCGGTCGAGGCAGGACGCCTGTATCGCTATCAGCTAGAGCGCGGTGCTGTCGATGCGCGGGAAGTCGAGGTCGGGCTGACTATCGCAGGGCGCACCCTGCTGGATCTGGCTGCAGAAAACTATGCCGACGCGCGTAGTCTCCTGGAAAGCAAGCAGTTGATGCGCTATCTTCTAACCCATCACCTCGGCGGACAGACGCTGCAGACGCGCCGTGTGTTGCTCGAATTGCAAGATATATAGTGGAGAACGTCATGATCTATCTGGGAGTTAACATCGACCATGTGGCGACGCTGCGCCAGGCGCGCCGTACCTATGAACCCGACCCCGTCTGGGCGGCGGCCGAGGCGCATCTGGGCGGGGCGGATGCGATTACCGTGCATTTGCGCGAGGATCGTCGCCATATCGTTGATCGTGATGTCGAACTGCTGCGCCAGAGCGTGCACACCAAGCTGAATCTGGAAATGGGTGCGACTGACGAGATGGTCGGCATCGCCTGCCGCGTCAAACCCGAGATGGCGACACTGGTGCCGGAAGGGCGCCACGAAGTGACGACCGAGGGCGGGTTGGATGTAGTGGGGCAGGAGGCGCGTCTCAAGGAGCGCATCGCGCGCATGCAGGATGCGGGTATCTACGTCAGCCTGTTTATCGACGCCGATCTGCGTCAGATCGAGGCTTCGGCGCGCGTGGGCGCGCAGGCGTGCGAGATTCATACCGGTCCCTACGCCCATGCCTTCCATGAAAACGGGCGCGATATCGAAAGCGCGGCAGCGCAGGTCGAATTGAAGAAAGTCGGCGCTGGCGGGACGGCAATCGTCGATCTGGGCATGCGTTTCAATGCCGGCCATGCGCTGAATTACGTGAATGTGCAGCCGATTGCCGCCCTGCCTGGGGTGTGCGAATTGCACATTGGTCACGCTATCGTCAGTCGCGCCGTGTTTGTTGGCTTGCGCGCAGCGGTAAGCGAAATGAAGGCGCTGATCCGCAGCGCATGATTGACGGCATCGGCGCCGACCTGGTCGTTATCGAGCGCACGCGCGCACTCTGGCAGCGGCATGGCGAGAGGGCGCTGGAAAAACTGCTGGCGCCCGAGGAGCGGGCCGACTGCCGAGTCAGCGCCGACCCCGGCCGCTTTCTGGCCAAACGGTTTGCCGCCAAGGAGGCGCTGGGCAAGGCGCTCGGCACCGGCATCCGTGCGCCGGTGTTGTTGCCGGCCATCGCCGTCGTGCACGACGCTCTCGGCAAGCCGGGGTTCTCGTTCGCGCCGGAACTCGCCGACTGGATCGCCGCACGCGGCTTGACCTGTCACCTGTCTCTGAGCGACGAAGCCGGTCATGCGCTAGCCTTTGTCGTGGTGGAACATCTGGAGAAAACATGAATCGAGTCGATTACGGCCCCCTGATGATCGATGTTGCCGGCCCGGAACTGACGGTTGAGGAACGCGAGCGCCTGCGCCATCCGCTGGTCGGCGGTGCACTGCTGTTCGCCCGCAACTACGTTGATCGGGCGCAACTGACCGCGCTGTGCGCCGAAATCCACGGCCTGCGCGAGCCGCCGCTGCTGATCGCCATCGACCACGAGGGCGGACGCGTGCAGCGCTGCCGTGAGGGTTTCACGCGCGTTCCGCCGATGCGCCGGCTGGGCGATTGGTGGGATCACGATGCGGCGGCGGCCGTCGCCGCTGCGCGCGACATTGGTTTCACGCTGGCGGCCGAATTGCGCACCTGCGGCGTCGATCTGTCCTTCACGCCGGTGCTCGACCTCGACTACGGCGCCAGCGGCATCATCGGCGACCGCGCTTTCCATCGTGCCCCGGCGGCCGTCGCAGCCCTGGCCGGTGCGCTGATCGACGGCCTGCGCGCAGGCGGGATGGCCTGCTGCGGCAAGCATTTCCCTGGCCACGGCTACATCCGCGCCGACTCGCACCTTGCCCTGCCGGTCGATGAGCGGGAAATGACTGCGATGCTTGAGGATCAGGCGCCGTATCGGGCGCTGCCACTCGATGCCGTGATGGCGGCCCATGTGCTGTTTCCGCGCGTCGATGACCGGCCGGCCGGTTTCTCGCCGGTCTGGCTGGGCAAACTGCGCAGGGACTTCGGCTTTGCCGGTGCGATTTTCAGCGATGACCTGTCAATGCAGGGAGCGGCCATCGCCGGTGACATGGTCGGGCGCGTGGCGGCGGGTTGGGAGGCCGGCTGTGACATGATGCCGGTGAGCAATGTCCCGGACGAGGTCGTCAAGGTGCTCGACCAGTGGCGGCCGGGGACGACCGAGGAACGAAATCGGGAAAGTTCGGCGCGCATTGCGCGCCTGAGGCCAACGCAGCCTGCGCCGGCCTGGGCAGAACTCGACCGGCTATGTGCCGCCGGCCGATCCGCCTGTCAAAGCCTGCTTACTTGACGCGGCCCTTGTATTCGCCTGTGCGGGTGTCGATTTCGATCTTGTCGCCGGTGGCAACGAAGATCGGCACCATGACTTCCAGGCCGGTGGGTTTGATCCTGGCCGGCTTCAGAACCTTGCCGGAGGTGTCGCCCTTGACGGCCGGCTCGGTGTATTCCACTTCGCGCACCACGCTGTTGGGCATTTCGACCGAAATCGCCTTGCCTTCGTAGAACACCACTTCGACCTGCATGCCCTCTTCAATGTAGGGGATGGCGTCTTCCATGTTCTCGGCTTCGACTTCGTACTGGTTGTACTCTTCATCCATGAAGACGTACATCGGGTCGGCAAAATAAGAGTAACTGCATTCCTTGCGGTCAGGAATCACTTGCTCGAACTTGTCGTCGGCCTTGTAGATCGCCTCGGAGGGCGCGCCGGTCAGCAGGTTCTTGAACTTGAACTTGACCACAGCGGCGTTGCGGCCGGATTTGTTGTATTCGTTCTTGGTGACGACGAGGGGGGCGCCATCGACCATGATGACGTTGCCGGAGCGGAGTTCCTGGGCGGTTTTCATAAGTAAGTGCCTGAAAGGGGTAGGGAAAAAGGCGGGGATTATAGTCGTGAACGACAGAAATTCACCAGGTTTCGCGCCAGATCGCCCTGCGCCGCAATCTGTGCCGCCCAATCGGGTGCTTGCCTGCCCAAAGCGGGCAGTGCGGCAGAAAAGGCTGGCCAGTCAAGTGCGCCGCGCCCATTCCAGGCCTGGAAAAAATCACCCGCCGCCGTCCCGCCAGCGACCGAAGGAAGTCCCTGTGGGGCGCCGAGTTTTGTGTACAACTTCAGGAATGCTTCGAGCTTGGCAAAATGGACCTCTTCTTGCTGCGGGTAGACCTGCCAGACAAAGGGGCGCTGCGCCCATTGGGCGCGCACAAAGGAGTCCTCGCCGCGCACGAAATTGAGATGGCAGCGGGAGAGCAAGGCGTCGTAGTCTGTTTGCGGCAGAAAGGGCAGGGCGTGCAGAGTCAGCGCGCCGCGACGGGTTGTGGCGCCCGTTGTGAAAGCTTCGTCCAGCCAGAACGCCACCTGGTGCTGAGGTAAGCCGGCGCAGACATGGCAGCGGATTGGCTGGTCGCCATCGCGCCAGGCGTCGAGCAATGCGGGGAGTTGGCTGTTTTCGTAGCAAAACAGGGAGATTTCGAGCAGCTCGGCGAAACTCGGCGCCCCACAGGGACTTCCTTCGGTCGCTGGCCTGACGGCAAGGTCGTGTTCCCGCAACAGCCCACCCGTGCCCGGAACGAAACCGGGGAAGAAAAAGAATTTGCGCAATCCCGCCTGCGGCGAGGGTAGCGCATGGCAACCCGCTACCCAATCCTCCGCCGAGAGGTATTCGAGATTCAGCCATACCGGTGCAGACGGGCGGGCGCGCATGAGGGCGAGGTAGTTATTCGGCAGGGCGCAGGCGAAAGCTTCGACGACCACATCCGTCGCCGTCACCCCGGGGAATTCTTCTTGCCAGTCTCGGATAGCGACGTCATCCTGCCCTGGCGCAAGGGCGTCGATGAGGGTCGGATCATCGATCCACAGGCGTATCTGCCAGCCGTATTCGCGCGCCAATTGGCGCGCAAGACGCCAGCAGACGCCAGCATCGCCGAAGTTGTCGATGACGCGGCAGAAGATGTCGCAGCTGACGGAGGCGGACGACACTGTTGTATGAGGATCGGCAGAGACGGAGCGGCGCATTATCGCCGAGTCAGGTATCTTTCGCATCCTTCTGCACCTGTCCCGAATTTCCCCATGAACTCACAACTCATCCCTCCTTTGTCGCACGTTGCGGGTACCGTCAAGCTGCCCGGCTCGAAGAGCATCTCCAACCGCATGCTGCTGCTCGCGGCCGTGTCCGCGGGTACGACGGAAATCCGCGACTTGCTCGATTCCGACGACACGCGCGTGATGCTCAACGCACTGGCTGCCCTGGGCGTCGGGCTGGACGCGCTGGGGCCGAATGCCTGGCGCGTGCGCGGTGTGGGCGGGGTGTTTCCGGTCAAGCAGGGCGATCTGTTCATGGGCAATGCTGGCACGGCGATCCGACCGCTGACGGCGGCCCTGGCATTGTCCGGGGGGCATTACAAAATCAGCGGTGTGCCGCGCATGCATGAGCGGCCGATCGGCGATCTGGTCGATGGTCTGCGTCAGATCGGCTGCGCTGTCCGTTACACCGGCAAGGAGGGCTATCCGCCGCTCGAACTGTCGCCTGCCGAAATCACCTTGAGCGGGCCGATTCGAGTGCGGGGGGATGTTTCCTCGCAGTTCCTGACCGCCTTGCTGATGGCGTTGCCGCTCATTTGCCATCAATTGGGAAAAACTGCGGTCATCGAGCTGACCACCGAGCTGATCTCCAAGCCCTACATCGAGATCACCCTGAATCTGATGGCGCGCTTCGGCGTGACGGTTGAGCGGGAGGGTTGGGAGCGTTTCACGATCCCGGCCGGACAGGGCTATCGTAGTCCCGGTCTGGTGCATGTCGAAGGCGATGCCTCGTCGGCCTCTTACTTTCTCGCCGCCGGCGCCATTGCGGGCGGTCCGGTACGCGTCGAGGGGGTTGGCAAGCAGAGCATTCAGGGCGACGTCAAGTTTGCCGCCGCGCTGGAAACGATGGGTGCGCGCATCGTGCGAGGCGACAACTGGATCGAGGCGCGTGCGCCGGAAAGCGGCAAGCTGCGGGCCTTCGATCTCGATTTGAATCACATCCCCGATGCGGCGATGACGCTGGCGGTCGCCGCGCTGTTCGCCGATGGTCAATGCACCTTGCGGAATATCGCCTCGTGGCGCGTCAAGGAAACCGATCGCATCGTGGCCATGGCGACCGAATTGCGCAAGCTGGGGGCAACGGTCGAGGAGGGGGAGGACTGGATAGCCGTCACGCCAGCGACTGAAGGAAGTCCCTGTGGGGCGCCGAGTTTGCAAGCGCATGCCGCCATCGATACCTATGACGACCATCGCGTCGCGATGTGCTTCTCGTTGGCCGCTCTGGGCGGCGTGCCGGTGCGGATCAACGATCCGGGCTGTGTCGCCAAGACCTTCCCACACTATTTCGACGCCTTCGCGCGCATTGCAGCGCCGGTGATCGCCATCGACGGGCCATCCGCCTCGGGCAAGGGCACGGTCGCGCAACGGGTTGCACGAACGCTGGGCTTTCATTTTCTCGACAGTGGCGCGCT
>CAZAWN010000082.1:10671-11843 GCA_964488825.1 uncultured Methyloversatilis sp.
GGGCTAGTGGCGGACGGCCGAGACATGGGCTCCGTGGTCTTCCCGGAAGCTACGGTGAAAGTCTTTTTGACGGCGAGCGCCGAGGCGCGCGCGGAAAGGCGCTATAAACAGTTGATCGACAAGGGAATGCCTGATAATATCCGCCCCCTTTTGCAAGATATCGTGGCGGATTTGCAGGAACGCGATGCCCGCGATGCCGCAAGAACCGTAGCACCCCTGAAGCACTACCCCGATGCCAACCTGGTGGATACCACCGTGTTGACCATCGATCAAGCCGTGGCCGCGGTTATGGACAGTGTCCGGAACCGTTTGCCGTTGTTCAATCAACCCGTCGTCTAGACGTTTTATTTCTTAACCTCCTAACCTATGTCTACTGCCTCTGCTGCCGTCCCTGGTGAACAATTCGCCATGGAATCCTTTGCCGCCCTGTTCGAAGAAAGCCTGACGCGCCAGGAAATGCGCGCCGGTGAAGTCATCACGGCTGAAGTTGTCCGCGTCGATCAAAACTTTGTGGTCGTCAACGCGGGTCTGAAATCCGAATCTTTCATCCCGGCCGAAGAATTCAAGAACGACCGGGGCGAAGTCGAAGCCAACCCCGGCGACTTCGTGCTCGTTGCCATCGAAATGCTCGAAGACGGCTACGGCGAAACCCGCCTGTCCCGCGACAAGGCCAAGCGCATCGCTGCCTGGAACGACCTCGACAAGGCGCTCACCGACCAGATTCTCGTCAAGGGCCTGATCACCGGCAAGGTGAAGGGCGGCCTGACCGTCATGACCAATGGCATCCGCGCCTTCCTGCCCGGCTCGCTGGTCGATACCCGTCCGGTCAAGGACACCACCCCGTTCGAGGGCAAGGAATACGAATTCAAGGTCATCAAGCTGGATCGCAAGCGCAATAACGTGGTGCTGTCACGTCGTGCCGTGCTGGAAGCCAGCATGGGCGAAGAGCGCCAGAAGCTGCTCGACACGCTGACCGAAGGCACCGTCGTCAAGGGCATCGTCAAGAACATCACCGAATACGGCGCGTTCGTCGATCTCGGCGGCATCGACGGCCTGCTGCATATCACCGATCTGGCCTGGCGTCGTGTCCGCCATCCCTCCGAAGTGCTCAATGTCGGCGATGAAGTCACCGCCAAGGTGCTTAAGTTCGACCAAGAAAAGAACCGCGTCAG